>CABQGZ010000100.1 GCA_902463835.1 uncultured Lachnospiraceae bacterium | reverse complement strand
GGTGGGCGCTGCCGCTGCTCTCTGCTGCTGTCTGAACGGCCTGTGCAACCCCGGCGACGAGGTGATCGTATTCGCTCCCTATTTCCCGGAGTACAAGGTATTTGTGGAGGGCGCCGGCGCAGTCATGAAGCTGATCCCTGCAGATATTGAGGCCTTCCAGATCGACTTTGACGCCTTCCAGCAGGCAGTCTCCCCGAAGACCAAGGCTGTGATCGTCAACTCCCCCAACAATCCCTGCGGCGTTGTATATTCCGCCGAGACCATCGGGAAGCTGGCAGCGATCCTGAGGGAAAAATCAGAGCGGTACGGGGAACCCATCTATCTGATCTCCGATGAGCCTTATCGTGAGATTGTGTTCCAGAACACGGTGGTTCCCTATCTCCCCGGCTACTACGACAACACCCTAATCTGTTACTCCTGGTCCAAGTCCCTCTCCCTGCCCGGCGAACGTCTCGGCTACATCTTCGTTCCGGAGAAGGTGGCGGATCACGACCTGGTCTACGCCGCTGTGGCCGGTGCAGGCAGATCTCTTGGATATGTGAATGCACCCGGACTCTTCCAGCGTGTCTGCGCCATGTGCGCGGATATGACTGCGGATACCTCCGTCTACGAGACCAACAAGAACATCCTGTTAAAAGCTCTCCGGGATATGGGCTTTCATGTGGTGGAGCCCGGCGGAACCTTCTACATGTTCCCCAGAACGCTGATCCCGGACGATGTGGCCTTCTGTGAGAAGGCGAAGGAATTCGATCTTCTGATCGTACCCGGCACCGGCTTTGGCTGCCCGGGCCACACCCGCATCTCCTACTGTGTTCAGACGGACATGCTGGAGCGATCCCTGGCTGCCTTTGAGAAGCTGGCAGCCGTGTATCGTTGACGGAGGAAGCCTTCATGATCATCGACTTTCACACCCACACCTTCCCGGACGCCATCGCGGGCCGTGTGGTAAAGCAGCTGGGCGGCGTGTCGCACACACTGCCCTTCTCCGACGGCACCATGGACGGCCTTGTCTCCTCCATGAAAAAAGGCGGCGTCGACTACTCTGTGACGCTGCCTGTGATGACAACCACCGGACAGGTGGAGAAGATCAACCGTCTGGTGATGGAACAGCAGGAGCTGACGGCGGATCGTGGGATCGTTGCCTTTGGGGGCATGCATCCCGACTATGCGGATTATAAGCAGGAGCTCATTCGCCTGCGGGAGCACAAGGTTCCCGGCATCAAGCTCCACCCTGCCTACCAGAATGTGGATCTGAATGATATCCGCATGATGCGGATCATTGACGCCGCCTCGGAACAGGGGCTTGTCATCGTCACCCACGCCGGGATCGACATCGGAATATATGACCACAATTACGCCTCTGTCTCCCACATTCTTCAGGTGGTGGATGAGGTTCGGCCTAAGAAGCTTGTGCTTGCTCACATGGGCGGCTGGGGCTGCTGGGAAGATATTCGCCGCGATCTGGCCGGAGCGCCGGTGTGGTTTGACACCGCCTTCTCCATCGGAGCGGTCACGGCGGATCCCGCCCAGGAGGATGCGCCTTACCTGACAGAAAATCTCTCCGATGAAGCCTTTGTCCGCCTCTGCCGGGCACATGGGACAGACCGGATCCTGTTCGGCTCCGACTCCCCCTGGGAGGATCAGGCGGATTACGTGGAACGGGTACAGCGGACGTCGCTGTCACAGGAGGAGAAACAACAGATTTTCTCTGAAAATGCCAGAAGGCTGTTGGAAATATAATTTTCGTCAAAAACAGGGTATACAGCATGGATTTCCTCCGTTCTGTATACCCTGTTCTCTTAATACAGCTTCCTCTTGTCGATCACCCGCACTGCTTTTCCTTCGCTCCGCTCAATGCTCTTGGGCGGCACCACCTTCACATCCACACGGATGCCCAGCATGGATTTGAGTCCGGCCACCAGATCCTTCTCTCTGGCAGCATCCGACATAGTGGTATCCTCCACCATATCCGGGGGCAGCTCCACACGCACCTGACAGGTGTCGTTGTTCCCCTTGCGATCCACCACGATCTGATAGTTTGCCTGATAGCCATGCTTCAGCAGCACCGTCTCAATCTGGGACGGGAACACGTTTACTCCCTTGATGATCATCATGTCATCGCTTCTGCCCATGGGCTTGTGCATACGGATGTGGGTACGTCCGCAGGAGCAGGGCTTCCGTGTCAGATAACACAGATCCCGGGTGCGGTACCGAAGCAGCGGGAACGCCTTTTTATCGATACAGGTAAATACCAGCTCTCCCACTTCTCCCTCCGGAAGCACCTCCCCGGTCTCCGGGTTGATGATCTCCGCGATAAAATGATCCTCCTGTATATGCATGCCCGCCTGCTCCTCGCATTCAAAGGAGACGCCGGGGCCTGAGATCTCCGTCAATCCATAGATATCATACGCCTTGATTCCCAGAGATTCCTCGATATTTTGACGCATCTCCTCCGTCCAGGGCTCTGCCCCGAAGATGCCTGCTTTCAATTTGATCTTATCCTTGATGCCCCGCTCGTTGATAGCCTCGCCAAGGTTGGCCGCGTAAGAAGGCGTACAGCAGAGAATCGTGGAGCCAAGATCCGTCATGAACTGGAGCTGACGTTCGGTGTTGCCGGAAGACATGGGCAGTGTCAGACAGCCCACTTTATGAGAACCGCCGTTCAAGCCCGGGCCCCCGGTAAAGAGACCATAGCCGTAGCTCACATGACATACATCCTCCTTCGTTCCACCGGCCGCTACAATGGCACGGGCACAGCACTCATCCCAGATATCGATGTCCTCCTGGGTATAGAATGCCACCACACGTCTGCCTGTAGTTCCGCTGGTGGACTGGATACGCACGCACTCGGACAGCGGCACGCCCAGAAGCCCATAGGGATATTGGTCACGCAGATCACTCTTTGTAATAAAAGGCAGCTTGTGCAGATCCTCAATCCCGCGGATATCCTCCGGTGCTATGCCGGCCTCATCCATCCGCTGGCGGTAAAATTTCACATTGTCATAGACATGTCTCACCTGTTTCACAAGGCGTTCGCTCTGCAGCTTCGCAAGTTCTTTCACCGGCATTGTCTCAATTTCCGGCTGAAAATATCTCTTCATTCTCTACATCCTCCGTCATATAACTTATCATCATTCCGGCTCAGTCATCCTTGCTACGGTCATTATGACTCAGCAGATATCATACTTTATCCTCTCCCCAGCGCAAAAGCCTTCAGGTTCAGCTCCACAAACTTCTCCGGCACACACTCCCGGATGGCATCCTGCCACTTTTCTTCCGGAATATCAAAATATCTGGACAGGCGCCCCATCAGCACAAGATTGACGGCCTTGGCAGAACCCGCCTGGGATGCCAGGGTAAGGCAGTCCATGGCATCTACCGCAATACCAAGCTGCTCCATCTTACCGATGAGATCCTCCGGATACTGGGCTGCCCCTATGATCACAGGCATGGGATCGATCTCCTGTGTGTTTACAACGATCCTTCCGCCCTCCTTCAGATATTCCACATACCGGGCCGCCTCCAGCTTTTCAAAGGAGACGATAAAATCTGCCTCGCCCTTATCGATCACCGGAGAATATACCTTCTCGCCAAATCTTACATAGGTCACAACGCTGCCGCCCCGCTGGCTCATGCCGTGAACCTCGGATACTTTTACATCGTAGCCCTGGGACAGAAGCAGATGCCCCAGAAGTTTGCTGGCAAGAAGGGACCCCTGTCCGCCTACGCCGACAATCATAATATTTTTCGTCATTTCTTCGTACCTCCTATGCCTGCAGCGCATCGAATTTGCACAGCTGCTGGCAGACGCCGCAGCCCACACATAACGTTTCATCGATCACTGCCTTCTTGTTCTTTATGCTGATGGCCGGGCATCCAAGCTTCATACAGGATTTGCAGCCAATACATTTCTCTGGATCCACCTTGAGAGGCGCGCTGTGCTTCACGTACTTCAAGAGCGCGCAGGGGCGTCTGCTGATGATCACAGAAGGTTCCTCCGCCGCCAGCTCTTCCTTCAGCACCCGGTCGCATTCCGCCAGATCGTAAGGATCTACTACAGCCACTCGCCCAAATCCCATGGAACGGCACAGACTCTCCAGATCGATCTTGCCCGCCGGATCACCCTTGATATTATATCCCGTGGTGGGGTTCTGCTGGTGGCCTGTCATACCGGTGATAGAGTTATCCAGAATGATCACCGTGGAGTTGCTCTGATTGTAGGCGATATTGGCAAGGCCGGTCATACCGGAGTGCATGAACGTGGAATCTCCGATCACCGCCACGGTCTTTCCTTCGCTCTCCTGGCCCAGGGCCTTATTAAATCCGTGGATGGCGCTGATGGAGGCTCCCATACACAGCGTCATCTCCATGGCATTTAAGGGTGCCACAGCTCCCAGGGTGTAGCATCCGATATCTCCGAGAACGGTACATTTGTTTTTGGATAATATGTAAAACAATCCCCGGTGAGGGCATCCTGCACACATGACAGGCGGTCTTCCCGGCATGGTTTCATCCAGTGATTTTACCGCCGGCACATCAAGCCCCAGCTTCTGGGCAATGAGATTCTGGGAGAATTCTCCCTCTATGGGAAGCACGTCCTTGCCGGTCACAGCAAGGCCAAGCTGTCTGCAGTGATTCTCGATGATGGGATCCAGCTCCTCGATGATCACAAGCTTATCCACCTTGTCCGCGAATTCCAGAATCCGCTTCACCGGCAGAGGATTGATCATGCCAAGCTTCAGGATGCTGGCCTTATCTCCAAACACTTCCTTGGCGTACTGATAGCTGGTGGAGGAGGTGATGATCCCAAGTCTTGTGTCCCCCATCTCTTCCCGGTTGAAGTCGCATTCCTCCGCGTACGCGGTCAGCTTCCTGGTCCGCTCCTCCACCACAGGATGACGGCGGATGGCATTTCCAGGCATCATAACATATTTTGCAATATTTTTCTCATAGGGAATGGTTCCACGCTCCACGCGCTCCCCGATCTCTACAACACTCTGGGAATGTGCCACCCTGGTGCACATCTTGATGATCACAGGGGTGTCAAATTCTTCTGAGAGCTCATATGCCTTCTTGGCAAACTCGTAGGCTTCTGCAGAATCCGCCGGCTCCAGCATGGGAACCTTGGCGGCGATGGCATGGTGACGGGAATCCTGTTCATTCTGGGAAGAATGCATTCCCGGATCATCTGCCACACAGATCACCATTCCGGCATTTACGCCTGTATAGGAGCAGGTAAAAAGCGGATCCGCCGCAACGTTCAAGCCCACGTGCTTCATTCCACAAAAGCTCCGTTTTCCAGCCAAAGAAGCGCCAAAGGCAACCTCCATGGCAACCTTCTCATTGGGCGCCCATTCGCAATACATCTCATCATATTCGGCAGCTGCCTCCGTAACCTCCGTGCTGGGTGTGCCCGGGTAACTGGACACCACGCTGCACCCGGCCTCATACAGTCCGCGTGCCAAGGCTTTGTTGCCTAACATTAGTTGTTTCATATTTCTTTTTCCTCCATTCTGTCAATGATCTTCCCCAGACATCCGGTGCCGCCGCTCAGCGCCCGCTTCACCCGGCTGATGGTGGCCGAGCTGGCATTGGTCTTGCGGCTGATCTCCGCGTAGACCATATCGTGCTTCAGCATGCGCGCCACTTCAAACCGCTGTTCCATGGAACACAGCTCTGCCATGGCGCAGATGTCTTCAAAAAAGTTCCGGCATTCCTCAATATCCTTCAACTGCAGGATGGCCTGGTACATTTCCATCTTGCTCTCTTTGGGAATATTTTTATTCATGGCGATCCCTTCTCTCAAAAATTTAAATCCTTCCTATCATACCATCTTTTTGCTGATTGGTAAATAGAAAATTTAACGATTTAAAGAAATAAACAGCATAATTTATATTTTCTTACTGTTCCAGCAGCCTCTGCTTCAGGCCCGAATAGCGGCGCTGCTCGTTCACATTGCCGATCATCTCCTGAAAGGTGGTATCATTCCCCACCAGGGTTACGCATTTGCGGGCCCGGGTGACCGCCGTGTACAGCAGATTCCGGTTCATCAGAAGCCGGGGGCCGTTTAAGAGCGGAATGACTACCGCCGGGTATTCGCTGCCCTGGGACTTGTGGATGGTGATGGCGTAAGCAAGATCCAGCTCCTCCAGCTGTTTGAAGCTGTATTCCACCATTCTTCCCTCGTCAAATTCTATGGTCATGGTCTCAGAGAATGGCTGTATGCTTTTGATGACACCCATATCGCCGTTGAATATGCCCAGCCCCTTCTCTATAGGAATCCCGTATTTGCTTCTTATCTCCCACTCCAGCTGATAATTGTTTTTTGTCTGCATCACCTTGTCGCCCACCCGGAAGATGCCCTGGCCGTACTCTTTCTCGGCCTTGCCCGGCTCCGGCGGGTTCAGATACTGCTGCAGGATCGTATTCAGTCGCTCCACGCCCAGAAGACCCTTCCGCATGGGGGTCAGCACCTGGATATCGTAGGGCGACGCATCCACGTATTTGGGCAGCTTCTGCCTGATCAGCTGAATCACCACACTGATAATGACGTCCGCCTCATAGCGTTTCAGGAAGAAGAAATCCATGCTCTTATTGTCCAGAATCACCGGTTCCCCCCGGTTGATCTTATGGGCATTGACAATGATATCACTCTGGCTGGCCTGGCGAAAGATCCGGGTCAGGCACACCACATGAAATACCTTGGAATCAATGATGTCCCGCAGCACGCTTCCCGGCCCTACGCTGGGCAGCTGATTCACATCGCCCACCAGAATCAGTCTCGTCCCTGCCACCACTGCCTTCAGCAGGGCGCACATCAGGGATATATCCACCATGGACATCTCATCTATAATAATCACATCGGTGGCCAGTGGATTCTGCTCGTTCCGCTCAAAGCCGGCATCCCCGTCCATACCGCCGTTCAATTCCAGCATGCGGTGAATGGTCCGCGCCTCATAGCCGGTGGTCTCGCTCATGCGCTTTGCGGCTCTCCCGGTGGGAGCAGCCAGGAAAATGTCCATTCCCTCCAGCTCAAAGTATTTGATGATGGTATTGATGGTGGTGGTCTTTCCGGTTCCGGGGCCTCCGGTGATGACCAGAAGACCGTTCTTCACAGCCTCCTTCACAGCCTCCGCCTGGAGGGGATCCAGCTGTACACCCGTACTTTTTTCAATGCTTCGAATGCGCTGCTCGATCTCAAGATCCGGAACATCATAAGAGACATCCAGGCCCTTCAGCATGGAAGCTGTATTCAGCTCCATATAGTAATAGACTGCAGCATAGAGAAAGATCCGGCCCTCTGTCTCCTTCATCACCAGCTTCTTCTCCATGGTCAGATCCATGTAATGCTTTTCAATATGGGAGGCCTCCACCTGGAGCAGCTCCTCCGCCCGCCGTGTCAGCTCCTCTTTGGGCAGGCAGGTATGGCCGTCCGCTGCCGCCAGAAAAAGCACATACAAAATACCGCTTCGGATCCGAAAATCCGAATCGGTATGAATGCCAGCCTTCGCAGCAATCTCGTCTGCGATTCGAAATCCTACCCCCTGGATGTCATCGGCCAGCCGGTAGGGGTTCTCCTTTATGATGCGGTAAATCTCCGGCCCATATGTATGATAGATTTTTACAGCCAGAGTCAGAGAGATTCCGTATTGCTGCAGGAAGATCATGGCCTCCCGCAGCTCCCTTTTTTCCTCCACCTGCTCCGCGATCTCCATGGCCTTCCGCTCGCTGATACCCTTGATCTCCGCCAGCCGCTCCGGCTCCTCCTCGATGATCCGAAAGGTATCCTTCTTAAATCTGCGCACAATACGAGAGGCCAGGGCAACCCCGACTCCCTTGATTGCTCCTGACCCCAGATAACGTTCTATGGATAGTATGTCCTCCGGCGCCTTTATGGTAAAGCCCTCCACCTTGAATTGTTCTCCATAGGATGGATGGCTTGTGAGGGCGCCTGTCACCTCGATGGACTCTCCTTCACTGATGGTATGGAAAATCCCTACACATGTGATCTCATCTTCTTCACATACCAGATTGAGAACCGTGTAACCATTATCCTCGTTCCGGTATATGATGCGTTCCACAAATCCAGCTCGTACTTCCATTTGGGACACTCCCTATTAGTCTTCATATTTCCCGGATAAAAATTCCACGTACTTTCCAGTTCCAATGGCTACGCAGGTCATGGGCTCTTCCGCAGTCATCGTGTTGATTCCGGTTCTGTCCTCAATCAGTTCTTCCAGACCACGCAGCAACGCGCCGCCGCCTGTCAAAACGATTCCCCGGTCTGCTACGTCCGCCGCCAACTCGGGCGGAGTCTTCTCCAGCACGGAGTGGACTGCCTCCACAATCTGGAGGGTGGCCTCACGCAAAGCCTCCTCGGTCTCCTCGGAGGATACGGATACGGTCTTGGGAAGACCGGTCACCAGGTTCCTTCCCCGGACGTCCATGGTCTCATTCTGTGCCAGGGGGAAGCAGGTTCCAATCTTTATCTTGATATCCTCCGCGGTTCGCTCACCGATCAGAAGATTATGCTTCTTTCTCATATAGCGCACGATGGCCTCGTCAAAATCATCGCCTGCGATCTTGATGGAAGTGCTCACCACCGTACCTCCTAAGGAGATCACTGCAATGTCAGCCGTGCCGCCGCCGATGTCCACGATCATATTGCCGCAGGGCTTGCCGATATCGATACCTGCGCCGATAGCCGCCGCAATGGGTTCCTCGATAATCGAAACCTCACGGGCGCCTGCCTGGTAGGTGGCGTCCTCCACAGCCTTCTTCTCCACCTCGGTAGCGCCGCTGGGTACGCACACGCTGATCCGGGGCTTGCGGAAGCTCTTCTTGCCCAACGCCTTCTGGATGAAATATTTGATCATCTTCTCTGTCACGGTGTAGTCGGAGATCACGCCCTGACGCAACGGTCTTACCGCCACGATATTGCCCGGCGTTCTTCCAAGCATCAGTCTCGCCTCTTCACCGATGGCCTTTATCTTATTGGTATCTCGGTCAAACGCTACAACAGAGGGTTCCTTTAACACCACGCCTTTCCCTTTGATGTATACCAGAATGCTGGCTGTTCCCAAATCGATTCCTATATCTGTTGAAACCATATTGTATCCCCTTTCGTTTTTCGTTCTCCATGTCCTGTCCATGAAGTCCAATTATATCTGCAGTCGCTGATTGCCACATGAAACATTTCTTAATGCATATATCTTGTATTATATACAATATCTTCCATTTTTCAAAGTCTTTTTTTCGAAAAGATTGAAATCCGTTAAATTTTAATAGTTTCTAAAATTCTTCTT
>CABQGZ010000099.1 GCA_902463835.1 uncultured Lachnospiraceae bacterium | reverse complement strand
CATAAGAAACAGAATTGAATTTCTCCAAACTGCCTCTGTAATACATTTGTTGATAGTCATTAATCGCAGTATATACTGCTTCTCCCTCTTCCTCCGTTTTGTTCCAATCAGCGGTTTTCCAGATTCCTTCTATCGGACTCTCTGACACAACAACATTTTTTAAACTCATTCTCTGATACCACTCACTAAAATAGCATCCCGTAAATTTTTCGCCGTCTGCTGTATAAACCTGCTCAAGAACCAGCTTATCGTTCACTTTGACATAAATGCTGTCCTCGTCCCACATAATCTGCCAGTACATCCATTCATCACTGGCCGGTACAAACGAAAGATACGTATAAGTAGTAAAAACATTATTCTGTTGTATTCGTACCGCATTTGCTTCTGAAGCATAATCGATGTACCAAACGGTCCCACTGTCTGTTGTCAAACACAGACCACTGCTTCCGGCTGACTTTTGATTATAACGCATCGCATAAGAAACAGAATTGAATTTCTCCAAACTGCCTCTGTAATACATTTGTTGATAATCATTGGCCGCCGTATATACGGTTTTTCCGTCCGAATCAATTTCCGAATTCCATCCGGCCGCGTTCCAGACGCCGGTATCCCAGTCTGTATTCTCCGCCCGCACATTCAACGGTACCGGAAAAGATGGAAGTACCAAAGCAAGTACTAACAAAATTACAAGAAACATATTTCTTTTTTTACAGTTGCCCATAAATGTATCCCTCCTGTTCTAATCAACTTCCGTTTCAATCTTCACATTCCGAAACCCAATCCCCGCCTTATAGGAGCACAGCGCGATCTGTCCGCTCAAGAATGCATTTGAGTCATAATAATCCATCGCCGGTGTTTCCATATCATCCACATAGACGCTGATATGATTATTTTTCATTATAACCTTGATCTTATAGTATTCGCCCTTTATAAGGTCCGCACTCACAAGATCCAATGTCTCCATCCCATAATTGTATCGGTTCAGCGTGATCTGGTCGTTGCGGATCGCAAGATAATACCCCTGTAATGACTCTGCAACCTGCGCCGAAGAGATGGAATGGTTTTTCGCACGAAGCAGGAGCCCGCCATCATACATGGACGCTTCCTCCAACAGCGCCACCTCCACTTCCAGTGAGAAGTCTGTCATCTTATCGTCGCCGGCATAGGCAAACGCGGTGTCGCCGGAACGCGTCGTATGCGCTCCATCGACAATCTTCCAATTTCCCACATAAGACCAGCCCTTTTCGTTCATTTCATCCATACCATTTTCATAGGTGATCCTGGATGGATTCGTGGGCTGCATCTCGAAGGTCTGCACCTCCAATCTGCCCTGGCAAAGCCGGATCTTTAAGGTATGGTTTCCAGCTGTTAAGGGAAACTCCCCCAGCATCAGTTTCACATATTCCGCCTCCACGTCTCCGGCCTCCGGGACAGTAAAGGTGTAAATATCCTTTTCGTCTACGATGACCTGTAGCCTTGCGCCTGCCGACGCTGATGTTACCGTTCCCGCTAATCCATAGTAGGATTCTTCCGTTGCATTGACTGCGTATTTCACCCAGTCGTTGGCCGTATCCAGAACAAGCGCCGTGACTGCATCCGCCTGATTTTTCACCGTATTTTCCGCTTCATTCAGACGGATTCCACCTTCTACTGCCTTTGCGTTTTTGATGGACCAGCCGCGGTTTTCACCCTTCAGATAATGTACGGCAGGGAATGCAGACGGAAGATTCTTCACCGCCTCAAAATCACTTGTTCCATAAGCGTCGTTGGCAAAAGCCGTATAGGAATAAGCAGCCTCCCCTTTCACGCCGATCCTGCCCTCTCCGATGCCTTCTGCGGATGACTCCAGCTTCTGCATGCCATCCACATACACTTCCAGCTTATCAGCACCTTTTTCCACACGGATAGTATGAAGCTTCGAAGAAACAAGTCCGACAATGTCTGACGACTGCACTGTATTCTTTTTGCCGTCTTTTACGTTGAGAAGCGTCACCGTTTCCTCTGACATATTCCAGCGGACTGCTGCATAGTTTTTCTCATCCTTGTATGCAAACAGAAAATTCATCTCACTTCCGGCTGCCGGCGTTACATTGTATTCGATGGTATAGATATCCGCTGTGCTCCTGTCGCTCACAAAGCCGTCTGACACATCTCTTGTCTCAAAATCCGGTCTCCCCGGCGCCGCCGCTTCGCTGTAAGTGGGGCCGTTTGCCAAAAGCTGCGCTCCATTTGTCACCAGCCGGTCGATCATCAGACAGCGTTGGGGACCTGCCGTGGCAACCAGATTGTGGTATGCCGTATACCAGGAATCCAGGTTTGGTCCGATCACGTTAGAGCTGTGTCCCAGTCCGCCAAATTCTCCTTTTCCTGCCTTTAAAAGAACAAGGTTATTCTCCGGCAGGACATATTCTCCCATGGGGTCTTCCCCTAAGCTGTAGGAATATCCCACACGGTAGCCTTCGCTGGTAACGCCGTTTCCGGCATAGGTAAGGTAGAGTATATCGCCCCTTCGGAACAGTCCGGGTCCCTCCGTCCAGCCATTCAAGGTTGCGGGAAGCGCAGTTTCAATTCCCGGCAGCATCGTTTCGGTATCAATTTCCGCAATCTGGATCACATTATTTGCCGGATAGAGGAAATACAGCTTTCCGTCATCTCCCACATAAAAGGAACCGTCAATGTTGCGCCCGAAATTCCCGGTAATCGGTGTAAAGGGGCCTGTAGGGCTGTCGCTTGCCAACAGGTAATGGCCCTTTCCTTCCGGTGACTCTGTCATATAGAAGGTTCCGTTGTAATACACAACCTCCGGCGCATAGGCCCCTGCAACCTCTGCGCCTGTGGCGGCATTCCCCTTATATGTCCAGTTTACCAGATCCTCAGATTCATAAACCTTCACGGCCGCCTCTACGCCATCGCCGATTGCCGAAGATGGATACATATAGTATTTTCCATCAAACCGCATCACAAAGGGATCGCCGATTCCATATGCTCCGCCGCCCGTATAAGTCGTCTGCCCCCACTGTCCTTCCACCTCAATATGGTTCTTGTAAGTCCCTGTCTCAGCAAACGTGTACTTCTCTTCGCCCTCATTCTGCGCCTTTGTATAATCTGTCTTTGTACCGCATCCTGTCAGAGAAGCTGCTGCCATCGCTGCACAGCACACCGCTGCCAGAATTCTTTTGTGTTTTTTCATGGCGCCCTCCTATTCTCCTGCTGATTCCTGATAATCGCTTCCAATCTGCTGTTCCGTAAAAATGGAATATAACGACGGATTTTGTGGATCACTGCAAAGTCCGTCATTGTACCAGCGTGTTGCTTCTTCCCCTTCCCAGCGCATCACCTGGCCAAACGCAACCCCCATCTGTACTGGTCTGCCTCCATCAAACTCTGCCCACGGGATATAGAGTTCGATGGCATATCCGCGGTCTGTCTTCTTTGCTCCTGACTGGATGTTGGCGCTTCCAAAATCGATATATTTTCCGTCCACACCCTTTCGGAAGAGCATGTTACCAGCCGCATCCACAAGAATCGTGCGGTCCTTCTCGTCCGGGCTTCCGCCGTTCTTCTGATAGTCCAGATAAATCTCCACACTGGAATTCTCGAAGGGCTTCTGACCACTTGTAACCACATGATCGTCCGTCACATCAAAGCCCAGATAACAGCCCCTGTCGGTCCATACCCAGCGGACCTTTACGCTGGAACCACTGTACAGAAATAATTTTGACTGGCTCCAGAGCGCATCCTCGAAGCTTCCATCCAGCTTTACTTCGGAGTCCGGTACGGACGTCGATACGGAGCCAGCAGAGCTGTCGATACGATCTTTGGTCATTCTGATATAATTGTCCAGAATCTGTGGATCTGTCCCGATTCCGCTCCAGGAGATCTCTCTGCTTCCGTCGTCTTTCTTCACGCCGTCCCAGTCCACCGAGCCGAAGCTCGCCTTCATCTCCTCCGGCACTTTTTCCATTCCAAGATCTTCCCATGGAATAAATACCTCCACGTGATAGCCGGTATCTGTCCTCTGAATGCCGGTAAAGGTATTGTCATTATGGGGCGCCCATTCCGTTCCGTTGCCTTTTAGAACCTCAATATTGCCGTTCACATCTACACGCACCTGGACATCATCGGCCTGAGGTGTTTTTCCACCATTCCCCAATGTGTCAAGATACATTTCCACAGAATCATTGAGATATACGGCTGTGCCTTCCGCACATACCCTGTCATCCTTCATTTCAAAGAAGAAATACAAACCTTCCTCTGCAAAGGAATGACTGACCCTCCCCCGTCCACCGTCTCCGAAGGCGAACATCTTACGATTTTCCCAGATACTGTCGTCTGCTTTTCCGTCAACATTCTGCTTTGCAAGATTTACTTTTCGTGCCTTTGCGATCTCATTCGTGTCACGATAGAAGGTATAATACGTATCCGGTTTCTGCACATCGACCCCCGAAATGCCGCACCAGGATTCTCTCTGTCCATCCTTACATCCTACGGTTCCGAAGGCAATGCCATAGTTGATTTCTGACTGGCCGCCAAGCTGTGAATAGGGAATAAACATTTCGATGGTATACCCCTTATCCTCCGCGTCATCATTGGTACTTCCGTCCACCTTCACCGCGTAGCTCTTGATCAGATCGGTATCTACCCACAAGCCGCCGTTTCCCGTTCTGGCAAGGCTCTGCTCATTGATATCCACAAACAGCTGCAGATGATTGCTGCCCGGCTTTCCACCGCCTTCGCCCGTTTTGTCCAGATACAATTCAAAAGAAGAATTGTCATACACGCTGGTACTGGTTCCCCAGAGGTCTGTATCCTGGATCACCGCTCCGATGTAGATCCCGTTTTCCCCGTAGAATCCTTTTACGGTTGTAATTGTCTTTTCATTATAGGAGATCTCCTTTAATCCCTCCCACTGCGCTTCATCCAGCACGCCGTCCAATGCCACTTCAGACCTTGCATAGCCTGTATCTTCCATGAACGGATTATCGTCTGCTGAAATTTTCGAATCCTCTGGAAGCTCTTTTTCACCCGCTCTGCTCAACGCAAACAGGATGATCCCTGCAAGAACTGCCGCTATTACGATTCCACTGACAATAAGTATCTTCGTCTTCTTATGCTTCATTTTCACCCTCCTATCCTTTGATCCCGGATACTACCATGGAATCCATGAAGTATCGCTGGAAGCAGATAAATAATATCAACAACGGTATACAGGAGATCACGGAACCCGCCATGATCATTGGATATTCGCTGGTGGCTTCTCCCATGCTGTTCAAAAGGCGCAGCGCCAGCTGTACCGTATAATTGCGCTCTGAATCCAGGTAGATCAGCGGCCCCAGGAAATCATTCCAGATTCCCATAAACCAGAAGATTACCTGTGCAGCAATGGCCGGCCACATAAGCGGCAGGAATATCTTCCGGAATGTCTTCATCCAGCCTGCCCCGTCAATCCTTGCCGCCTCGATATATTCCCTGGGAATTCCGTTCAGAAATTGCCGGAAAAAGAACATCATAGAGATATTCCCCAACATGCCTGGAACGATCAGCGGGATCAGAGTATCCACAAGCCCCAGCTTCCCCCATACTACATATTGCGGGATCAGGGTTACAACTCCCGGAATCATCATGGTAACAAGAAGCCCCATGAATAACAGGTTCTTCCCCGGAATCTCCATCTTTGCAAAAGCAAAGGCCGCCAGTGCGGAGACAAAGGTTCCACAAAGGATCACGGGAACTGCGATCAGCAGGGTATTCTTGATTCCGGTTAAAAGCGGGATCACATCCCACACCTTAAAATACGCATCAAACGTCACGGGATCCGGAATCAGTCTGATGGGAATCTGAAGCGCCGCCGTCTTCACCTTTAACGAGGTGGATATCATCCATACAAAGGGGAAGAGCATGGTAAGTGATACGGCCGTCATGATCACATAGATACATCCGTTGATCACACGGTTTTTTGTTTTCATCTTCAACTTTTCCACCTCCTAATCCTCATATACCCACCGGTTTGACACCCTAAACTGAATCAGCGTTACCACAAAGATCATCCCTGCCACGACCCAGGAAACTGCACTTGCAGCCCCCATGTTATATTCTGCAAACCCCTTCTGCCACAGATAATAGACAATGGTGATGGCAGAATGCTCCGGTCCTGCCCCCGTCATGATAAACTGATCGCCAAATGCCTGCAGACCGCCGATCACGCCTGTAATCAGTACATAGAAAGTAACCGAAGACAGCATGGGAAGGGTCACATACCGAAACTTATGAAATCCATTTCCACCTTCCACATCCACCACCTCGTAATAGTCGCGTGGAACGTTCTGCAGTCCTGCCAGGAACAGAATCATGGTACTGCCTACGCCTCTCCAGATACCCATGATAATGAGCGAGATCTTTACCATGGAAGGATCGCCCAGCCAGTTTGGTCCGGTCTTTCCTGTAAGCTGCTGGATCATCAGATTTATCACACCGTACTCTGCGTTGTAAATAAATCGCCACAAGATCACGATCGCCATGGCTGAGGTGACGGCCGGCAAATATACAATCACTCGGAAAATGGTCTTTCCCGGAAGCTTACGGTTCAACGCCATGGCCATCAGGAGCGCCAGGAACATACCGATTGGAATTCCGATCATGAGGTACACCGTATTCCCTACCGATTTCCAGAAAATCGGGTCCTTTAGAATCTGGACAAAATTCTCAAATGCAATGACATTCCTGGTGTCTGCCACTATATTCCAGTCTGTAAAGCTCATGTACAGGGAATATCCCATAAAAAACAGTGTAAATATGAGAAACTGCAGGTACATCGGCGCAATGAAAAGAAGTCCGGTCCGATGCTCTCTCCGTTTGAAGGAGCTTACCTTATTACGCTGCTTCACGTAAATTCCTCCCTCCGTTTTATTCATTGCCCTTGAGTCTTTCCTGAAGCTTGGGCTGAATCTCCTTACAGAAGTCTGCCGCTGACATTTCACCGCTGTATACTTTGTTGGCCTCTGTAATAAAGTAATCGTACCAGGAGCTGTTCTTCGTATAGTAGGTAGGCTTAAACTGTCCCTTTTCCGGATTCTTTAAGATGTCAAGGAACACCCGCTTATTTGCCGGCATCTTATCCATGGCGAGGTAATCGTTTTCTGCCAGTTCAATGATATTGGGAACTGCCTGTCCACTTTCACAGTTGATGGTCTGGGCTTCTTCGTCCATGCAGAGAAATTCCTCCAATTCATAAGCCGCCTGGGCTTCCTGTGATTTTGACGATACACAGAGCGCCGCAGAGCCAAGCCATGAGATTGCTTTACCGGTCTTCGCATTCACAGGCGTGGGCATAATATCCCATTCAAAGGTCACGGATTCCCAGAAGGTTGGCTGATCCCAGGGCCCCATCCACGCCATGCCAACCTTGCCGTTGCACCACCGCTCAAACCACCCGCTTGCCGCAGCCTCTGATGTGGTGGGAGCCACGCCGTGAACCAGCGCAAGGTCTGCTACCCATTGCAGAGCCTCCGCAAATTCCGGCGTATCCACGGTAATGGTTTTCTTATCTTCACTTAAAAAATCCGCATTGTTGGACCATACTGCTGATTCCAGTGTATAGTTTGCTGTTCCGTACACCTTTTCTACGCCGGAACCGCTGGTCAGCTTCTTCGCCACATCAACAAATTCGTCCAGTGTCATTGGTTCCTCCGGATCCGGAAGCGGAATTCCTTTTTGTTCAAATAACGTCTTATTGTAAACCATCGCCCATGGGCCAAGATCCTTTGGAAGTCCGTAGAGACCGCCGTCTTCTCCCACTGCTCCGGTTTCAGAATTGTAATAGTACATATCCACTGCTTTTTCCCAGATCCTGCCCTTCTCATAATAAAGTTCGGATTTCGCAAGATAATCCGTCATATCCAGGAGCCGCCCGGCGGACGCCCACTCTACGAATTCATTTGTCGGAAGGTAGAACACATCCGGCATCTTATTTGCCGCCACGTTGGAAACCAGCTTTACCATGTAATCCCTTTCCGTACCCGGATAATGCTGATAATTTACTTTCACACCCGGATGGGTCTTCTCAAACTGATCGATCATTTTGGTAAAGTTCTGCTTTTCCGCAAGGGAACCCCAGCCGGCAAAGGTAATAACCACCTTCCCGCCTTTCTTGCCTCCTAGCTCCTGACCGCCGTCCTGTTCCTGACCGCCGCTGCCATCCGGCCCATTCTTTCCTCCACCGCACCCTGTCAGCACAAGGGATGCAGCCACTGCTGCTGCAAGCAGCCCCGTTACAAATCTTCTGATCTTTCTCATCTTTTTCTCCTGTTCTCGTAGTTGTGTCATGGCCTTGTCTCCAGCCTGAAACAGCCATACAACCATCCTGTCTTGTATCAAATTCGCTCTCAACCAAAAATTGTTCTCAATACTTTTGTATCAATCTTCGGCTCCCGGTCTTCCATGAGCAATCCATTGGTCTCTTGCATAATATCTGTCAGCTGTGTATAGCAGAAACCACGAATGTTTCGGATACCGCGAATGGCCATCATAACCTCTTTCAAATATGCCAGCATATCCTCCGCATCCGCAGCATCGCTCTGGTAACCCCATCCGTCCGCTCCCGCAAGCTTAATGCCCCCCATCTCCGTCAACAGAATCGGCACTCCGTTGTACTGTATACCTCTGGCATAGACCGGCTTAAAATTCACGCTTTCTTTTAAAGCCTCATATACATCACGGTACCGTTCCTTCGCATTATCCGGGGTGATATCATAGTCGTGGATGCCGCAGACATCCGTTGTCTCAATCTGCTCCCAGCCGTCGTTTGAGATGACCAGCCGGGTGGGATCCTCCGCTTTTATCATGTAGTACATGGATCGAACAAAATCCCGCTGCTGCAGGTTATCCGCCACCTCGTGAACGCCCCAGCTTTCATTCAAAGGCACCCAACTGATGATACAGGGATGATTGTAATCCCGTCGTATAAAGGAGCGCATCTCATCGGTGAGTCTCGCCCTTGCTCTGTCTGTAAAGTCATAGGCGGAAGGCAATTCTCCCCACACAAGCAGCCCCAGCTTATCCGCCCAATAGTAGTATCGCGGATCCTCGATCTTCTGATGCTTTCTCGCTCCGTTAAAGCCCATGGCTTTTGTCAGCTCTACATCCCGCTTCAATGCTTCCCCTGAGGGCGCGCTCATCAGTCCGGCCGGCCAGTACCCCTGATCCAGGATCAAACGCTGATACAACAGCTGATTATTCAGGAATATCTTATCCCCGTCCCGGTGAATCTTGCGCATGCCAAAATAGGTATCCACGCGATCCAGCTCCACGCTGTCCACAAAAAGACTGTCCGCCACATCTATCAGGGTGGGGT
>CABQGZ010000098.1 GCA_902463835.1 uncultured Lachnospiraceae bacterium | reverse complement strand
ATATGGGATACCGCCCCGTGGCTCTCACCACCAGCTCCGGAAGTGGAGGGATTCCTTCCTACTCCGGCTCGCACCAGCCGCCGGCTCTCTGAAGTATTCCTGGAATCTTAGCTTCCATCATTGCTGTCTTATGGATGATTATAACGCAATCTCATCTATCTTGCAAGCATAAACTGTAACTGAAAATCAAATTTCTCCTCTGTAAACTGATACTTCTCCAGAAGCCCAGGACCACAGCTGTTGGAGCCGATCCCATTCTGGGCATAGTCAATGCACAGAACGGTGCTGCCACACGGCTCTAATTCATAATTATGCTTCTTGTCAGTCAGCTCCTCCTGGGTATAGCAGGAAGCGTTGAAGGAAAATGCTTTTGCACCTGCCACGGCAAGGCTGCTGCCGCCTCCCTCTAAAATGACATAATCACAGTCATAATGGCTTCCGTTTTCCTGCGGTTTTACATAATCCTCATGCATCTCGGCCACCGGGCTCGAATAGTACCCATGACAGGATGCTCTGTGTTTGTCACAATAGCTCTCCTGAGGCCCCATTCCGTAGTACGACGCGGTATTCATCTCCTGCGGCAGGAACATGCGAATGCCAAAACGGGGCAGCTGTGGGAATCCCATATTGCGGCTCACAGACATATCCATGGCAATCTTTCCGCTGGGGTCGATACTCCAGGTAACCGCAATGTCTAAGATCCGCTGAATGATGATCGCCGACACAGACATGGTGCTGCGAATCTTAAGGCAGCCCCCGGATATCTCCCATGCAGTCTCATAAGCTCTTGTGATCGTCCTGTCATAGTGGGCGCGCATCCAGGTCCACTTAATATTTCTATCGTTGTCGGTGGGAGCCCGCCACAGGTTCACTTCCATGGGCCTTGTAAAAAGCGACTGTCCCTTATATGTCAGCTCTCGGAAGAGGCCCGTAAGCTTGTCATAAACATATGTAAAATCCTCCCCTGTAACGGTTATGCTGCAGTCGTCCTCCTGAATGTCCCAAGCGCCCTGCCCATCCTTCACTTCCTGCTCAGTACCATCTTCCGTGATCTTCTGTCCTTCCTGCCCGGCACCTTCTTCCGTCACCTTCTGCATTTCTTTCTCGGAGCCCTCTCCCGGGGTACTGCACTCTGACGTGCCCTGCGCCATCAGCGCAAGCGCCTTCTGATTGCGCCCGTCAGCATTCACAAGCAAAATCTCGTCAAATCCAAGCAGATGTCCCGCCGGCACAAGAGCTCCAGCCTCTTTCTGGTAATAAGAAACCTTCAGATAACACTTTCCCTTATCCGGCACTGTGATATCAAGCGTGACGCTTCCTTCCTCATGTGGCTTGACAGACGCCATTTCTGCTTCCCCGATGCTGCCTCTCTGCAGAACCGTTCCGTCGCAGCTAACCTCCCACTCCATGGTAAGAATATCCCTAAGATCCGCAAAATCCCTGTAATTGTGAAGCGTCAGCACTCCCGTCACCTGATCAAAGGCTGTAACTCTGGCAGGGCGATGGACATTTTTGTATTCCAGCAATCCCGTGTGCGGCCGCCGATCCGGATATACCAGTCCATCCATGCAGAAATTGCCATCGTGTGGATACTCTCCGTGGTCTCCCCCGTAATAGTAGATTGCTTTTCCGTTCTCCGCCTGTCCTTTATAGATGGCGTGGTCACACCACTCCCAGACAAAGGCTCCGCAGAAACCGTCATAGGATTCGATCAATTCAAAGTAATCCTCGAAATCCCCCGGCCCGTTGCCCATGGCATGGCAGTACTCACACAGAATATACGGCTTATCCGGCTGTCTTTCAAAATAACCCCGGATCTCCTCAGCGGACGGATACATCCTGCTGTGCAGATCCAAATTGGAAAAATCATACTTGCGCTTATCACTTCTATACAGTGCGGATTCATAATGGGTCAACCGTGTAGGGTCGAAACCTTTCGTCCACTCTAACGCTTTCTCGAAGGTACAACCGTAGGCGCACTCATTGCCCATGGACCAGATGACAACACAAGGGCGGTTCTTATCACGGTATACACAGCGCTGTGTCCGGTCCACCGTTGCCTCCGTGAATTCCGGATTGTCCGCAATAGCTTCATTCCAGCGCTTACTCCTGTTCTCCCAGCTGTCATCCTCCAGATACACAGACTGGGTTCCGTGACTCTCATTGTCCGCCTCATCGATCACATAGAATCCGTACTTGTCGCAGAGCTGATAAAATACGGGGGCGTTGGGATAGTGGCTGGTGCGTATGGCATTAAAATTGTGCTGCTTCATCAGCGCAAGATCCCGCTCCATCTGGGCAATGCTTATGGCGAAACCGGTCACCGGATCCGAATCGTGCCGGTTCACTCCCCGGAACTTGACGGCTGTTCCATTGACACGCACAACATTGTCACAGATATCAATGCAGCGCACACCGATGCGGTCCGTGATGATCTCCCCCTCCGTCTCAAGAACCACGGTGTAGAGATACGGTTCCTCCGCATTCCACAGATGAGGATCTGTCAGCGTTATCGTGGCTCTCTGGGGATATTCCCCGCTGCCTGTCTCTTCTGTCTGACAGTCAGATATACACGGCTGATCCTTCTGCCCGCTGCCTGCCGCTTCCGTCTGGCCCACAAGGACTCCATCCCGGTCATAAATTTGTATCCGCACCGGAACAGCTTCCTTCAACGGCCGAATCCGAATATCAACCACCGCTTCCTTCTCTCTGCACTCTGTCGTTACAAAGAAGTCGAATATTCCCTGGGTGGGTCGTTTCAACAGATACACGTCCCGGAAGATTCCGCTCATGCGGAACTTGTCCTGATCCTCCAGATAGCTTCCGTCACACCATTTCAGCACCAGAACGGCCAGCCTGTTTTTCCCTTCCCGAAGCAGCTTCGTCACATCGAATTCGCTGGTGGAGTGGGACACCTGGCTGTACCCCACATAGCTTCCATTCAGCCACACATAGAAGCAGGAATCTACTCCTTCAAAATTCAGATATCCTTCCGGCGCCTTCTCGTCCCGCTCATAGACGAAATCGCACAGATATGCGCCGCAAGGATTCTCATGAGGTACATAGGGCGGGTCAAAGGGAAACGGATATTGCACATTGGTATACTGATGCCTGTCATACCCGTAATTCTGCCATAAACCGGGCACCGAAACGGTATCATACCCTTCCGTCTGGTATCCCTCTTCGAAAAAGTTCTCTTTCAAATCATAAATACTTGGAAAATAGTGGAACTGCCAGTCACCGCTCAGCATCTGGATTCGATCGGAATGCTCCCGATGTTCCTCCAGATCACCCATCCGCTCCGAAGCCGGAATATAGTAAGATCGGTTCGGCATGGTGTTCTCGTGGAGCAGGTGAAGATTTTCATAATACTTTGGTACAATCACAGCTGGATCCCCCTTTGCTTTTTTCTTCATCATATGACTTTTTCATCCAAAAGTCTATAAATAACATTAGACAAAACATGCACAAAATGATACAATACAAAAAAAAACGCGCGCATTCAAACTACGCACTTTTGTATCAAGCAGAAAGGAGCCTCCCACATGTATATGAACTCCGGTTACTTAAATAACACAGATACGGACCTTCTGGATGATTCCAGGCCGCTGGTCGTAAGCAGCTGCGGCACTTATCGTCTCTACACCCGCCCCCAGCTGCTCACCTATCGTCCCAGAGGACGTCTGGACTATCAGCTGCTGTACATCGTTTCCGGAAAGGCACATTTTTTCTTTGAAGGAAAAGAGAAAATTGTCTCGCCGGGGCATATGGTTCTATACCGCCCCGGCGAGGAACAACACTATATCTATTACAGCGAGGATAAACCAGAGGTGTACTGGATTCATTTTACGGGCAGAGATGTATCTGATATTTTGGCCCACCATGAGATCCCTGCTTCCGGACATATATTCCATACGGGAACCTCCCCGGCCTATCAGGAGCTATTCGCTCAGAGCATCCGGGAGCTTCAGCTGTGTCAGCATGGCTTTGAAGAAATGCTGAGCACATACCTCACACAGCTGTTCTTGCTGATCCAGCGGCATTCTAAGTCGGATCACACCCCAAACACCGGCCTCCTGGAGGAGATCACGCAGGCGCAGGATTACTTTTTCAGACACTTCCATGAAACGATCAATGTTGACGATTACGCTGCCTCCCGGCACATGAGCACCTGTTGGTTCATCCGCAGTTTCAAAAAGATTACCGGCACGACGCCCCTGCAGTATATCCAGTCGGTCCGCATCGCCAATGCTCAGAATCTTTTGGAAAATACAAGCTACAATCTGACGGAGATCGCATCCATCGTGGGCTATGAGAATCCACTGTATTTCAGCCGCATATTTAAGAAGCAAAAAGGCGTCTCCCCCTCGGAATACCGTAAGATGAGAAGAACGTGACAGCCACAGCTTATTATGCCGTTTTTATACCTGCATTCCCGTTACCTAGTGATTTCTATTCATGCCGCAGCGCCTCAATGGGATTCAAATTCGCCGCTTTATAGGAGGGCAGTAATCCGAATACGATGCCGATTGCCATGGAGAACACAACCGCCGCCACTGCGGCCGGCGCATTGATGGCTGCCTGCGTTCCCGTGAGTCTGGAGATCACCTCCGCCAGTACGATCCCTACGATAACGCCGATCAGCCCCCCTAGGCTTGTGAGCACTGCCGCCTCTGTCAGGAACTGGCCCAAAATCTTTGTCTTTCTTGCGCCGATGGCCTTCTTCAGGCCGATCTCCTGGGTGCGCTCTGTCACGGACACCAGCATGATGTTCATGACGCCGATGCCCCCCACCAGCAGGGAGATTCCCGCGATCCAGATCAGCATGGTGTTGGTGGACTGGCTTAAGTCCTGAATCTCCTTGGCCTGCTGAAGAAGATCAATGGCCTTGTAGGACATGGTATCGTCTGACACCGCAAGATACCCGTTCAGTATATCTGCGCTTTTCTTGCCTGCTGCAGTCATATCCTCCGTCCGGTTCACGGTCAGCACCAGCTTCTGAGGCTCATCGTAGTTATACAGCGCCGGCCACACACTTGCTGGCACATACACCTGTCCGCTGCTGCGCTGTGCATACATGTAGTAATCATCCATAGAATTGATCACCGGCTCAAATTTGGAGGATTTCTCCACCACTCCGATGACTACAAAGGGCTCCTGTTTGATCTCGATGGTCTTTCCGATGGGATCCTCCCCCTCGAAGAGCGTGTTGGCGGAATCCTCATCCAGCACGGCAACCTTCCGGTATTTTGCCATGTCCTGCCCGTCAAATACACGCCCTTTTTTCACGACATAGCTGCACACATCAAAATAAGAGGGCTCTACGCCGTTCAGCTTACCGCCGGACATCCCGGTATTCTGATGATAGACCACATTGTAGGTCTCCCGGGTCAGGTACAGGGCTGCATCCTTTACCTCGTCGATGGATTTGATCTCCGAGAGCATCTCGTCCGTGATCACAGGCACACCCTCCGGAATTCCGTTATACTCCATCTCATAGGCGCCGTCTCCCTGATGCAGCTGCACCGTGACGGTATTGTCTCCTGCTCCGATCAGATTCTGCTTAATCTGCTCGTTCGTTCCTGTTATGGTGGAGACAATGGCGATGATCGCCGCAATACCGATGATAATGCCAAGCATGGTGAGGAACGAACGCATCTTATGAGACCATATTCCCTGAAAGGATAATCTGATATTTTCTAACATAGTTTTGTTCCCTCCCTAATACCGTACACTGGATGTGACTTTGGAATCATAATACATCGTTCCATCCTCCGAAGTGTCTTTTACCTTCACGCCTTCCTTTGCGGTCTTTCCGTAAGGAAACGCAATCCGGTCTGTGGGAAGAAGACCGGATTTGATCTCCACAGCCTCCCCGTAAAGTGTCTTGCCTGTCTCCACATACTGCTTCTTCAGACGGTTATTTTCATCTGCCATGAATACATAGCTTCTGCCATTCTCCTGGCGGACATACGCCTTCTGTAGATAGATGGCGTTATTACTGCCGTCATTTCTGGCCGTCATGGTCAGATCCACACTTTCTCCGTTCTTCAGGCCCTCCGTATCCGCAATAAAGGCCGTGTAGGGATAGTAGGACACATTGGGATTGCCCTCTCCCCAGCTGTTGCTTCCATCCGATGGATAGGGGGAGATCTCCTGGATCGTGGCTTCAAAGGGCAGACCACTCTCCCAGGAATTGGCGTATACGGTATCACCTACCTTCACCTTCTCCAGCATCAGTTCGCTTAAGGATCCAGTCACATACAGTCCCTGCGACCCGGCTACCGTAAGGAAGGGGGCTCCATCCTGGGCTGGATTCTTAGGATCACCAACATTCTTCACAACGCCGTCCACAGAAGCCTTCACCACACCGTCCGCCGATACCTTCTTCATCTGCTCCAGCTGAAGCTGTGCCTGACGCCGCTCTAAATCAAGATTCTTAATATTCTGTTCCGCCTGACGGATAGCCGCGGCCAGTTCTTTTGCCGTGTAGCCTCCTGGCTCATCCGGTATGACAGGTTCCGTAGGTTCTTCCGGTATCTGCGGTTCCCCGTCTGTATCGTCTTCCTCCGATAGAATCATTCTTGTTTCCACCTCCCATTTTGATGATTCATCATAGGTGATTCCAAGTTCCTTCAACAACTGACTGTTCAACATCCAGGCTTCGTCCGTATCCTTCCCGGTGGCCGGGTCGATTACCACAAGCCTTACATATACTGGGGGTTCTTCTGCTGCAAGTTCATTGAAATAGGCTCCTTCCACGTAACAGCCTGGCATACACCGGATCACATAGGGATTCCCCGCGGTCCCGTCCGCAGTCCTGGATGTATTCGCCTGTCTGGTATCCGTATCCCCTGCAATGTAATGGTAGGCCTTCGTTTTCTCATCCACCTGGGGCTTCTGGGGTGCTACCGGATTCGGCTCCGGTTCCGGCTTCGGCACAGAATCAGGCTCCCGGACCGGCGTCTCCTTTTTCAGCTTATTCAGCTCCCGTTTGGCCAAGGTGATCCTGTTCATAATATTCTCCACCTGCAGCTCCTGCATCTCCAGCTGCAAATCGCTCAGCGTCATGTCATAGGCAATCAACGAATCTCCCGCCTTCACGGTCTGACCTTCGGTGACATACACCTGAGACACAGTCTGGCCGTCCAGCAAGTATACGTCCTGATTATAATCATTCGTGACCATTCCGTAGCTGGTCATCTCATCGCCGCCGTATCCCCAATTCAAAAATTCTACCGGCTGTACCTCCGCCACCAGGCTGTTCCTCTGATGCAGCAGATATCCAAAAATGCTTCCGCCTATGATGGCCACTATGACCGTAATTGTCACGATGGTGACGATCATTTTTTTCTTCTTACTCATCCTGCACCTCCCTGCCGCCTTCCTCGGCAATCTCTCCATCAATGATATGCACGACTCGTTTCGCATAGGCGGCAATGGCTTTATCATGGGTAATCATGACGATGGTGACTCCCTCCTCATTCAGCTTCTCAAAGAGCTCCATGATCTGCTTGCCGGACTTGGAGTCCAAAGCTCCCGTGGGCTCATCTGCCAGAAGTATCTTGGGATTGTTCACCATGGCTCTTGCAATCGCCACACGCTGCTTCTGTCCGCCGGACAGCTGCGTAGGCTTGAAGTTCACACGATCTCCCAATCCCACACGCTCCAGGGCTGCCATGGCCCGATTCTTACGCTCCTTCTTCTTCACACCTGCATAGCTTAAGGGCAGCGCTACGTTGTCAAGGGCACTCTGCCTGGGCAGCAGATGGAAGCTCTGGAACACAAAACCGATACTTTTAAGCCTCACATCTGACATTTCCCGATCCTTGCATTTTAAAATGTCTTCGCCAGCTAACCGGTAAGTTCCCGCTGTTGGACGGTCCAGACAGCCGATGATATTCATCAGCGTTGTCTTGCCGGAACCGGAGGGTCCCATGATTGCTACGTATTCCCCCTCATCAACCTCCAGAGAGACATCCTTCAGCACCGGAACCACCAGTTTCTCCTGCTGGTAATCCTTGTATATGTTCTTCAGATCCAGAATCATTCGGCCACCTCCGCCTCATCAGTAACGGTAGCAACTCCCTCATAGAAAGAAGCCATGGGGAACGCGATATAATCCTCCTCCGTCAGCCCGGAAAGAATCTGATACATGCCCATATTCTCATCATATTCACCCAGCTCTACTTTTCGCTTCTCCAGACGTTTTCTCCCGTTGTCTGCCCACACAAAGCTGGCGCCGTCCTCATCTGTGACCACATAGCTTTCATACAGCCAGATTCCTTCCTTGGCAGTAATCTGTCCCTCATCCATTTCAATATAAACATGCTGCCCAAGGATCAACCCTTCTGTGCTTTCGAGCTGCACGTAGAAGGGATACTTGGTAGCAGTCTCTCCCATACTGGAATCGTAATATCCATTATTGTTATCGTCAGCCTTGCTCTTGGTATCCACTTCCGTGAGCGTTCCCCGCCAGGTCTGATTCTCGTCGATGCGGGAGCGGATCACCACGGGCGCTCCCGCCTGAATGGCATATATGTTCTGTTCGTTGATCTTCCCTTTCACACGAAAATCACCCACTGCAAGCACCGTCATAAAAGGAAGCTCCTGCCCGGTGAAGGGATCATAGCCGTTCTCGCTGATCTGCTTGATGACGCCGGCAATCTCGCTTTTTACTATTGCGTTGTTCAGAGACTCTTCCTTTCTCTGAATCTCCACCTTCTTACTCTCCTTGTTGTATTCCGCCTGCTTGATGGAGGTCTGAATGGTCTGGATCTGTGTGGTATACTGGAACTTTTCATCCTCGGATACCGCAGCCCGCTCTCTCTTCAGATCCTCAATCTGGTTGTTGTAATCCAGAATCTGGTTGTCGATTCCCTCCAGCTCCAGCTTCGCCTGGGCAATCTCATCCTTGATGGCGTTAGTGTCGTACTCAAATAAAGGCGTTCCAACCTCTACCGCGTCCCCCTCCTTCACAAACACTTCCTTCACCTGCTTCTCCTGGTTCTTCTTAATCTCCCAGGACTTCTGAGGCTCCACCACACCGGAATAGCGGTTCTGCACGCCATAGTTCATGTTGGTCAGGGATGCCACGGATTCTACGTACACCTTATCCCCGCTGCCACCTCCGCCGATTCTTCCACTCAGCAGAAACCACAGCCCCATTGCCACCACTGCAATCACAGCAACCGCAGCCACAGCAATCATACCAATTTTTTTCTTACTCATGTTCTTCCTCCTTTTTTTGCATACGCTTGCTTAAGGAATCAAACAGCCTCATGGCCGTCCTCCTTAAATTACCTTGCAATTATACTAGCTATATCCATTTTATCATTAAAATTTTATAAAAATTCATT
>CABQGZ010000097.1 GCA_902463835.1 uncultured Lachnospiraceae bacterium | reverse complement strand
GGGTATGAGTCTGGCACTGGCAGGCACTATACTTCTTTTCGCCACACTTACCTTCGCAGGCTGCGGTTCAAAGAAGGTGGAGGACACGGAGGACACCCTGGAGATCTATATTCAGGACCTGGGCTACGGGACACAGTGGCTTCGGGATGAGATTGCCCTGTTTAAAGAGCAGGAGTGGGTCAAGGAGAAGTACCCCAACTTAAACATTCCGGATCCCAGCTACAATTCCCAGTATGGTTACGGCACCACTCAGATTAAGGCCGGGGAGAAGGCCAACAGCGTAGATTTGTTCTTCATCTCAGCGGAATACGATTTGCAGAAGACCGTGGATGCCAATGGAGAGCACTATATTGAGAACTTGAATGACCTCTTTGAACAGAAGGTTCCGGGAGAGGACGTTCTGTATAAGGATAAGATGTATGAGTCTTTTGAAAAGACCTCAAAATATGAGGATACCTACTGGTCGACCATATGGGCCGCTTCTTATCAGGGATTTCTATATAACGCGGATCTCTTTCAGACGCTGGGATTATCGGTGCCGCGCACAACGAATGAGATGATTGCGCTGTGCAAGACCGTTTCTGATCTTGGAGGAAGCAATGAAGCCTATGCCAAGGACTACGCCATCATGCTGTCCACTTCTCGTTCCGAGGCCAATTACTGGCAGTATATGGCATTCCCAATCTGGTGGGCACAGTATGAGGGCATTGATAATTACAATAATTTCTGGAAAGGAATTGACGTACTTTCCGGTACATCCAACAGCAAGGACGTGCTGGCGCAACAGGGTAGAAAAGAGTCCATGGATGTGATCTATGAGCTGATCAACAAATATTCCTTTACAGGAGCTGGAAGCATTGATTTTATTGAGGCGCAGACAAGATTTCTTTCGGGTGATGGATTGATTATGGCCAACGGCGACTGGTTTTATCAGGAGATGTCAAAGACCGTACAGGGATTGAAGGAGAGTGGGATTGATTACGACATTCGTTTTATGAAATCTCCCGTGATCAGTTCGATCATTGATAATCTGGCGACGATTAACGATGACGCCACATTGGCGGCAGTCGTGGAAGCTGTGGACAAGGGGGAGACAGAATACGGCGGTGTTTCGGCGGAGGATTTCACAAAAGTGAAAGAGGCGCGTTCCTTCGTATATACAGATTCCTATTTACAGCAGGCATTTATTCCAAGCTATGCTTCCGCCAAGGGACTTGCAAAAGATTTTCTCTTGTTTTTGGCTACCGATGCAGGAATCAATCAGTTTATGAAATCCACAAAAGGCGCGACGCTTCCCTTCCATTATGATGTGCGTACGAAGGATGCGGATGCATTTGAAGCTTTTGATGGAATTCAGAAATATCGTGAAGAAATCTATTCTGCAGGAGCAACCTTTATTTTGCCCAGCAGATATGAAGAATTTCCACTTGCTTATCTGGGCGGTTTGAAAGCGGTACCGGCTGGGTTTATGGATTCCGCCTTCAGTGTAAGCGGAGGAAAAGATGCCGAGAGCTTTTTCCAGGATCAAATTGATTTTTATACCCAGGCAAAATGGGACGATGTCTTGCGTAATTCCGGAGAAAAATAGAGCATCACAAAAAGGAGGAAGAGCATGTTAAAGATTCATAAGAAGTTGCTGCCTGTCATCGGGAAACGAATACAGGCAGCGCTGATGGCGCTGATTCTGCTGTTTGGCCTTGTGGGATGTTCTAATGCCAGGCAGCCGAACAATCCAGATTCCGCATCCCAGGATACAGAGGTGAATGGGGCACCAGCAGAAGTGTGGTATGCGCCGGGGACTCAGAAGATTCGTCCGGATGTGGAAGCCGAGGAGTATGCAGCTGTTTGGATGGATGAATTACAGGTCAGAACCGGAAGATCGGAATACGAGAGTGCCCAGATTATTATGAGTGCGCTTCGGGATATTAAAAGCTATGACCTGGGCGTCAGCGATCTGACACTGAAGGAAGATCCTTCTGTCACCTATTCGGCAGAGAATATTGAAGTTTTTAATCAGAGGTATATTACGGTTACCAAGGTAATGGAATCCAGTCCGCTATCCACGCCGGGGTTGTATCCGGATGCGCTGGTACCCTTTGAAGCGGCCAAGAGCTATGAAGAGAATACAGCGGAAAAAGGAAGCAACCAGGGAATCTGGGTGACGTTCTATGCGCCCAAGGGGCAGCAGGCTGGAGAGTATACCGGTACCTTTACCCTGGACATGGATGGATACCGGCAGGAGATTCCTGTTTCCTTAAAGATCTGGGATATTGATTTCGCAGAGAATTATACGGCGAAAAGCTGTTTCCTGATTGATTGGACTTCATTCAGCTATGCGGAGCTGGATTCCTCACAGGACATGTATGATGCGTATGCCAAAGCGCTTCTGGAATATCGGCTGCAGCCGGAGCTTCTGATGAATGATTTCTTAAAATCAGATACGGAGGATATGGCTTATTATGCGGCGAAGGCATTGGAACTGGCACAGGATTCCCGGTGTAATGTGGTATTTATGCCCTTTGAGACGGATAACGGGAGGGGAGATACTTATCTGGTGAAAGAATCCACCAAGAATTGGATTCGTAGCTTTGTGGAAGCAAGCTTCGGCAGTTTTGGTACGGAAAAGCAGTTGAATCTGGTGGAAAAGACCATGACGTATTTTACGTTTATCGATGAGCCTACCATGAATCCGTATCTGATCCCCCGTGTGAATCAGGCCATGATAGATTATTCGACGCTACGCACAGAGGTAAAAGAAGAATATCAGAAGGAGCTTGAGGAGACGGAAGGGCTTTCGGAGGAAGAATACCAATTTCGTCAGGAGGTTATCAATTCCATTGAGGGAATCCGGAATATTCTTACCGGACCCCATGACAGCCGGATGGAAGGCGTCGAGGTGTATTGTCCGCAGGTGGATCTTTATGACAGCGCCCAGAATCGTGCGGAGTATGCAGGTGACGTAGAACGCTGGTGGTATACGGCAGTAGGTCCCCGCTATCCATACCCCACCTACCATATTGATGATACGAACCTGCTGAGCGCACGTCTGCTTTCCTGGATGCAGGCGGATTATGATGTGGTAGGAAATCTGTATTGGGCTACTAATATCTATTGTGCCTATATTACAGAAGAGTTCCTGGAGAATCCTTATGAATACGCAATGCGCTATACGGAGGCCGGAGGTTCCAACGGAGACGGATTCCTGTTCTATCCGGGAAAAAGATATGGCGTCGACGGTCCGATTGGATCCATCCGTCTCCAGGCAATCCGGGACGGACTGGAGGAATATGAGACACTTAAGGGGATTGAGAATATTTATAATAATATTGATAATGCCCTTAACAACGGTAATAATTCGGCTCATGCCAGCGTCAGTTTTGAAGATGTATATGCAAGAATGAGCGAGAATCTTTACAGTGGCACATCTGTATATACCACACAGGCATATTTCGACGCTGCCAGGGAGTTACTTGGGAACCTTGCGGAGCTTGCAAGCCTGGGAGGTGCGGTGTCATCCATCAATCTGCAAGATGGAAAAGCAGTGATACAGCTGGTACTTCCGGATGGTTATACAGTATCTTATGAAGCTTCCAATGAGCGGATACGGGAGGAGGATACGCCGGCGGAGGGTTACACCCTTTATACCTTTACACAGCCGTTGGCGGAAACCAGAAATGTGTTTGAATGCAGTGTTTCAGATGGAGCTAAGACGATAGATCTAAATCTGTATCTGGGCGGAGCAATCCATACCTATGCTACGGAAGAACTGATGGAGGGAACTTCGGTGGGAGTGCGTCAGATGGCACAGTTGACAGAGGCAGACAGGGTGGCGGCCAATACCCTTGATCCTTCTCTGACGGCGCAGAACTACTGGATGCAGTTAAAGCTTCCGGAGGCGGACGCACAGATGAGGCAGTCTATGGTATTAAATGATGAAGAATTGCTGAGCAAGATCGGAGCAACGACCCAGAAGATGGTGATCAAGCTCTATAATAACAGGGATACGTCAGGAGAAGACGAAGGACATTACACCTATCGGCTGCAGTTCAAGTATAAGAACAGCGAGTATTACGCAGAGATTCGGCAGGATAAGCTGAAGGCCGGTTACAATGAGATTACCATTGGAAATCTGTTCGGATATGCCTGGGAAGAGACGGGAGCATTGACAGATATTCGTCTGTTCTTTGGCGAACCAAATGCGGAGGCTGTTGACGATCTGTACTTTATTGGTGTTGACGTATATTCCGAGTAAGGAGAGGAGAGAAAATGAAGCGAATCGTTGTATTGATAATGACAGTTGTACTTTGTGTATCCTCTTTGACGGGATGCGGAATATTCGGAAAACATTCTGAGAAAGAAGCTGTAAGCGATGTGCTGCTGTACGATTTTGAAGAGTATGACCGGAATTTTCAGCTGATGCGGGTGATGCAGTATTTCGGAGCGGTGAATGTGAATAAGGAAGCGCAGTATGTGAAGAGTGGAAGTACTTCTGCGTTGTTACAGCCTCTGGGATATCATTCTACCATGATCGGCAATACTTATACAGGTCTGAAGGCAGAAAGCTGTCTGTACATACCTTTTACATCGGAGCTTTTTGCATTTGATTATTCTGATTCCACGAAGATCAGGGATATCAGCTTTTCCATATATAATGCGGAAAGTGCGGAACATGCGTTGTATGTGAGTCTGATCTATGAGAAAAATGCAGTCACCTTGTCAGAAGCTGTGAAATATGTATTAAAACCAGGCTGGAACGATATTTTCTATACGCCGGATCACGAGGCACTTGCTATCAATTATGATCTGCAGGCCTGCTATGGCATGGCCTTGAGCTTTGATCGGACAGGCTCCCGGGAACGTGAGAATGCTCCGAAGCTGTATCTGGACGATATTCGATTGAAGGTCAGCGATACGTCTGTAACAACGAAGAGCGCCATCACACTGGAAGAAAATGAAGTGTGCGACTTTGAACAGCTGTATCAGAAATATGTGGTGAAAACGAAAAATCACGACAAAGCTTTTCGCCCGGATCTGGATATTGTTGTGGCAGAGGATTACGGAGTGACGGCCACCTCCGGTCACAGAGCCTTGCGCGTGGTGCTAAAGCCTGTGGATTGTATCGATGGTACCATTTATGATGGAGTGTATCTGACCCATGCCATCATTGAAGCTGCCGGGTTTGGTTCTTTGGAGGATAGCGACAAACTGTGTTTTGACGTTTATAACGACAGTGAGGCGGCAATTGATTTTTCAATTACCTTCCATAATATAAAGACACCGGGGTACAAGGTGCGTCATATGTATACAAGTCCGAAGCAGTGGACCAGATTTGAGATCAGTATGGAGAATCTGGACGGGCTGTGGGAGGACGCAGAAAAGGCTTTTCGGAAGGATCCTGGTGAGATTCATCTGGAATGGCCGGAATTCACCGGTGAAGAACGGGTGATCTATCTGGATAACTTCCACATTGAGAAATAGGAGGCAATGATATGAAGAAAGCAGAAAAGAAAGCAGTAAATGCGAAGAAAATAACCTGCGTTATCCTTGCAAGCCTTGTTCTTGTTGCCGCAGCCGCGGGCATATTTGTCCTGGCCAGGGCACATGTAAATGCAAAGGAGCTTATGAACTGGGAGGATGAAAGCCTGGAAGTGGATTTATATTCAAATGTGGCGGTATCCACGGATCCGGCTTATGACGCTGAGGGAAACGCGTACAATGTCATGGCGTTGGTCAGCCAGATGGACGGAGCATTTGTGAATGTTTTGGACGGATTCTTCCGTGCGGATTACGCAGGCGGCTATAAAATCGTTTATACACTGATGGATGAAAATGTCAAAGCAAAGTCCAGAACAGTTACGGTAAAGATTAAGAATAGCGATACGCCAGCTCCCTATTTTAAGAAAACCCAGCTGGTTGTATACGAAGATACAAAATTTGAGCTTCCAGAGTACGGTTGTGCCCTTGATCCGGAGATCGGTATAGAAAAAGAAACGCTGGAGCTTTACAGACTGGAAGGTGAGAGCAGGGAGAAAATAGATGCGGATTTATCCGCATCTGAGATCAGCCTGCCGGCGGGAAATTATGTTTTTTCCCTGGAGATTATCGCAAAGAATGGGAAAAAGGGGGAGGTGGAACTGCCCTTCCGTGTGCGTTCCGAGAATGAAAGGGGGGCAATCGCTTCTCTGAATGATGCAAGCAGCAACCGTCTTGCCATTTCATACTGGGATACCAGTATCAATGGCTGGAAGCTGGCCAGCACTTATTTTACACCTGAGGTATACCGGAACGAATACGTATCCCTTGGCTCTGTTTATTCGGAAATGCCGGGCACAGCAGGGGCGGGAAGTCTGTTTCTGACGCCGGAGCTTTCAAAGGAAGAATTTGTATCTACTATGTCCAAAGAAGGTGCGGTAGTTTCCGTCTGGATGATGATTAAATCCGAGGATGGAGAATCGCGGGCCGTAAGCTATGGCAAAAAGAGCATGGAGGCTAAGAGCGGTGTGTGGATCAACCTGCGGCTCTCTGCAAAGGACGCTGGTTACCAGGATGACCTTGAGAAGTTCTATTTTGACCTGGCAGTGGGAAATTATAAGCTGCTCGAGATACAGAATCCGGTAGGAAAGCCCTATACCGTTTATTTTGACAGTATCTATGTGTCAGAGCCGATTACGGCAGAACTTTCAGAGGCTGAGTGCAATTATGGAGAAGAAGCGACACTGAAAGCTGCCAGCCAGCGGACAGAGGACTTTTATTACGAATTATATGATATTACAGAGGAAGAACCACTTCCGCAGATGAGTGGAGACGGAGCATTTACGCCCCGGGTTGCAGGAACGCTGCATGCCATGGCATATCCCGTGGCAAACCGGTATTATACCGATTTGCTTATGACCACAGTGATTGTGAATGGCGATATTGCATTTGGATTTGAAAATGACAGAATGACCATGGAATCCGGATGGAATGCAAGGCCGGATGTAAAGAGTGGCTCAGGGAAGGGAAAAATCAGCTATCGGATCGCCACCGTGGATGGTTCGGAGTGTTACTCTTATCTGAAGGACGGCAGAGTGCGCATATTTGAAGGGGAATACATTCTTTATGGAGAAGCCAGGCTGAATGGAATTCCGTATTCTGCATATACCTGGATTACGGGAAAGAAAGCGTCTGTGAGTTTAGGAGACATTGAGAATTTTGACAATCCATCTTCCATGGAGAATGTTACGACGCCTCAGCACTTTACCTATGTGGGCGATTATGAAGGTGCCAGCGGTGTTGTGAAATTTAATGCAGGAAAGGCGGGAGTGTGGCCGGGATTCTTTGTTCTGGAACCTCAAACGTCCAGAGAAGAGCTTTCTAAGAGCTTTTCGGCGGATGATTTTATGGCAATACGGTTCCGGGTGGAGCACATGCCTAAGAATTATTATTCCTATTATACGGTAGCGTATGGCGAACAAGGGCTGGATCGGTATGTGGCACATATCAGCAACGGATGGCAGACCCATTATATTCAGGCCAGTGAATTTTTTGATAACTATGACAAGTGGTTTGACAAAGGACGTTTTTGCTTCACCAACAATGTGGAAAATGAAGCAGAGATTTATGTGGATTGGATCAAACTTGTAAAGGGCGGATCCAAGAAAGCGGAACAGGATGAAAACACGGTAGAGTATCAGAATTACAGTGATCCTTATGCCGCAATGGTGATGGCGCGGGAATGTGAGGGAATGCCCCTAAGCTGGCAGGAGTCCTATCAGGGGGCGGATGGTCTCTTAAAGATTACCACTACCATTGAGGAACCCTGGCCTACCATCTGGCATTTCCAGCCGAAGCTGAGCAAGCAGCAATATCTGGATCTTGGATACGGGAAAGGCGATATCTTCAAGATACGCATTTACAATCCGAATGATTATGAAGGTTATACCGCACATTATTGTGTCACCGGTGAGTCGGCGGATAATACGCTGCTTGGAAACCTGAAACAGGGCTGGAATGAATTGAAATTGGATGCAGGCATTATTCTGGATTACTTTGATGCCTTTGCGGACGGAACAGCTTATATTGTATTCTCTCAGGCAAACAAGCCTGTGATGCATGAACTGTATCTGGATTCCATGTATTTTGAAAAACGTTCCCAGGGTGTACAAAACGGAGATATTGCTGATTTTGTAAATTTGCAGGACCGAGCCAACTGGGAGTGGTATTTTGCAACAAAGATTGGACGGGAGAACTGCTCCTACGACGCTTCCGGGAATGGCGTTCATTTTGCGGGAAGCGGGCCATGGCCGGGCTTTGGCGGATTTATTTCGATTTCATCAAAAGAGGATTATGAAAAATTCCGGAATGAGTTATTCATTGTGGAGTTAGATATCACATCCTGCACGGGACAATGGAACGCTCCCAAGTTCTATTTTAAGGATAGAAATAAGAAAGATACGCCCTATGCCACCATATATAAGCCGGGTAAGATCACGGTGGAGATTCCGGCGGCTGAGATTCTTGACAACTGGGAGACGGTACTGAATGGAGAATCCCATTTCTTCTTCTATGACGGAGGAGGTACGGTGGACGTGGATTGTAAGATTACCGGCATGTACTTCAAAAAAGGAATTGGGGTTACCGTGGACGAAAATGGTGTTCTTACCACCAACGGAGGTTCCGACACCTATACGATTGCTTACAATGGCCAGACCTTATCTCCGAGAGCGGACGGGACGTACTATCTTGGTGATTTTGCCGAGAAGGGCAGAGAGTCTTATGATATCGTAGCGACGGTGACACGCAGGAATACAGTAGGAGGGATTGTGGCACAGGAAGAGATCCCCTGGTCCACGCCGGCAGCGGAATATGAGATCAACGGCTTTGGCAGTACGGAGGGAAGAAAGCGGATACAGGATGCCAATGGCATGCAGATTGATTATCTGAAAGAAAAGACAGATTTGAACGGCGTGACCAAAGCCGATGTTATGAAAATTGATTTTGAGCCGGTTGGCTCCCCCTGGCCGGATGTGAAATTCGGTAAGCCGCTCTGTGAGAAGCCGGCGGAAGGCAAGTACGGCTATGCCGTGTTTACCATATATGTGGAGGATGCGCCGGGCAATCTTGTTCTCGATTACAAGAATATGGAGGGCAATGAGCTTCTGACCAGCTTCCCGGTGAAGAAGGGCTGGGCGGAATACTGGGTACCTCTTACGTATTTTGATTATGATAAGGTTGCGGCAGGAACACAGTTCTTCGTAGCCTATACGGATGGAAATGTCATCCGGCAGAAGATGTATCTGGAAGGAATCCGGTATGCGAACCGCGAGGAACCGGATCCCAAGGAAGAAAATGTCATCAATGATTTCGCAGTGGAAGGCGATCTGGATCAGGTGGATATGGCCAATGGCGGTATCTATAACATGAAATATCTTGCAGAGA
>CABQGZ010000096.1 GCA_902463835.1 uncultured Lachnospiraceae bacterium | reverse complement strand
GGGGACAGTCGGTAGGTACATCCACAAAATTGCCCTTCTGACCCCAGATGATATTGTCAAAGAGACGATTTAAAAGGGGATTGGAACAGCTTAAATGTCCGATACGCTTCATATCAGAGTGGATTGCGATTGCGGTAAAATACTCTGGCAGAGCTTTTTCGACACCGCCCGGGAACGCGTCGATCCGGATATAGCGGAAGCCGAAGAAGGTGAGCTTTGCCTTGGCGATCTGTCTGCCGTCCCGGCAGATATAGCGGTATTTTGCCTTGGCACCGCGATAATTCTCTGTGTAGAAATTGCCTTCCTTGTCCATGACCTCCGCAAAGGAAAGGGCGATTTCCTCACCTTTCTTTGCATCCACAGTGATCTCCACATAGCCGGTCACCTCCTGGCCGAAGTCAATGACAGTCTCGCCCTTTGGCGTGGTGAAACGGCTGGCGGCCAGCACGCGCTCCTGCTCTTTGATCTCCTCACCCTGCTGGGGAATCAATGTGTGGAAAGGGCCGTCAAACACTACCGCGGCTTCCGTGGAGGCTGGGACGAAGGAGGCGTCGCAGGTCTCTCCGTCATAGATCTCGGAAAAGCGGATACTGCTTTCTGCAACCGTCCAGGAATCATCGGAACCGATGATCTCGGTGGTTCCGTCTGCAAAGTGGAGCTCCAGCTGAGCTAGAACGCCTGCCGGTTTTGCCATCAGAGCTGCCTGAAAGTCGGAAGCCTGATAGGGCATGCGGCTGCGGTACCAGCCTTTTCCAACGGTGATGGAGAGTGTGTTCTCATCTTTTAACAGAGGCGTGACGTCATAAGCCTGATACTGAAGACGATGCGGGTAGGTAGTCCAGCCGGGGGCCAAAATGAAATCCCCTACCCGGGATCCGTTTAAGACAGCCTCGTAGGTGCCGAGGGCAGTCACATAGAGAGTTGCTTTTTCTGCCTGTTTCTTTTGCGGGAAACTGGTGGTATAGACCGGGGCAACGTCGCCCATATCGGTGGCTGGTTTCAGCCATTTTGCTTTCCATTCCATAGGAATACCTCCAAAGTATGTGGTGTGATAGTTTCTGTTGACTTTTATGATAACAGATAGTAAGATAAAGAAAAAGACCGTGATTTTAGGAAAAAAGGGTGGTGAATTTAATCATCGCAGCTCAGCGGCAGCCGGAGAAACAGGAGCAGCGGCAGAGACTGAACGGCGATGGCATTCATTATGGAAAAAGATCGGGTATTGGAAATAAAAACCTACACAGACATAAATGCAGAAAAGGTTGTCATCATGTCCATGGATCAGGAGGATGTGACGGTGCATGGGCATGACTGCTTTGAACTGACGTATGTGACAGGCGGGAGCGCGAAGCATACGTTAAATGGGGAGACCGGGACTCTGCAGGCAGGAGATTATTTTATTGTGGATTATGGAAGTCGGCACAGCTATGAGGAGAGCAGGAATTTTACCCTGATCAACTGCTTGTTTCTGCCGGAACTTATCGACAGCGCACTGGCGGACTGCTATTCCTTTGAAGAATTGCTGCGGGTCTGTCTGATCCGCTATTACAAGCAGTATTATGGGCAGAGCCTGGCCAATCATATCCTGCATGATGAGGACGGGCAGGTATTGGAACTTTTGCTGGGAATCCGCAGGGAGTACGAGGGGAAGAAGATGGGGTATACTGAGGTCTGCCGCTGCCGCCTCATGGAGATTATGATCCTCACCATGCGTGGGATCGTGCAGGAGAACAGCAAGCGCTTTGCAGCGGGCAGTGAGCATGAGAGTACTGCCATATTGGAGCTGATCGGGTATCTTCAGATCCATTACAGGGACAGAGCTGTCCTCAAACATTTTTGTGAGGAATACCATTTCAGCCTGCAGTATATCAGCGGACGTTTCAAGCGGGAAACCGGTGTGACGGTGATGGAATATCTTCAGAAAATACGCATAGAAAAAAGCTGTCAGCTCCTTTTGGGCAGCGATCTTACAATCTAGGAGATTGCTCGCGCCACAGGATATGAGGACGTGAAATTCTTCAACCGGATATTTGCAAAATTCTTAAAAATGACGCCCGGAGCTTATCGGAAGATGGCACTGTATGACAAATAGGGCGTATTCTGCCTCAGGCTTTTGCCATGGCATGCTTCTTGATCGCGTCAAAGCTCTGGGTGCTGATCACGTGCTCTATCCGGCATGCGTCTTCCGCGGCAGTCTTTGGATCCACCCCAAGTGTGGTCAGCCAGGAGGAGAGCACCTGGTGGCGCTCATAGATCATTTCCGCGATGGCCAGCCCGGCTTCCGTCAGGCTGATAAAACCGGATTTGGTCACAGTAATGTGATTCTTCTCCCGGAGATTCTTCATGGCAACGCTGACGCTGGGCTTCTTAAAGCCAAGCTCTTCAGATATATCTACCGCCCGAACGACTGGCAGCTTTTTACTCAGTATTAAAATCGTTTCCAGATAGTTTTCCGCTGACTCATTTACATGCATAAAACCGTTCTCCTTAATGAAAATCATTTGAATGAAGACAGTATACCACAGATGGGAAAAAATAGCAATGTAGAGTTCAAGGGAAATGGTAGGGGTAACAATTCTGCTAAAAACTTAAAAAAGCTGGCAATCCTTTTTAAAATAGTGTACAATAGGCCTACATAAGATTCCAACAGGAGGTGAGTCCATGTCCAAAAAGTTTCGCCCAATCCTTCGAACAGCAGCCTTGTTCTTATCCTTAAGCATGCTCCTTAGTCTGCCCGCAGCAGCAACCCAGTCTGAGATCGACGATGTAAAAGACAACATCGATCATCTGGAGGAAGAAAAGGACAAACGCCAGGAAGACCTGGACAAGCTGCAGGAGGACAAGGCATATTTGTCCGGAAAACTCTCCAGGCTCAATAAGCAGCTGTCAGACCTTGCGGCAGAGCTCACTGACGTTGCGAGCCAGCTTGCGGCTAAGGAGGAAGAAATCCGCTTAAACCAGCAGGAGCTGGAAGCTGCGAAGGAAGAGGAAAAGATCCAGTATGAAAATATGAAGAAACGCATTCGTTTTCTGTACGAGCGGGGAAACAGCAGTGTTCTGACGGTGCTGCTCTCCGCGGAAAGCTTTGCGGATTTCCTCAATCAGAGCGAATATGTGGAACGCATCTATCGGTATGACCGGCAGCAGCTTTTGGAATATCAGAATACAAAGAAAGAGATCACTGAGAGAGAGGACAAGCTCCTGGAGGAACAGGAGCAGCTTTTGGCACTGCAGCAGCAACAGCAGGATAAGAAGAAGCAGGCGGAATCACTCCTGGCGGAAGTGCGAAGCAGTATTGGCGCCACCAATCAACAGATCTCCCAGACGGAGCAGGATCTTGCAAAAAAGGAAGAGGAATTAAAAAAGCAGCGGGCCTATGAAGCCGAACTGGAGGAAAAGAAAGCCAGAGAGGACGCCAAGCGCCTGGAAGAGATCCGGCGTCAGGAGGAAGAATTAAAAAAGCAGCAGGAGGGAAATAACAACCCTCCTGTGATCAACGGCACAGAGAGCGAGCTTGCCATGCTGGCAGCCCTCATCGAGTGTGAAGCCGGGGGTGAGAGCTATGAGGGAAAGCTGGCGGTGGGCAGCGTGGTCATAAATCGGGTGCGGAGCGCGTATTTTCCCAACTCCATCACAGAGGTCATCTACCAGAGCGGCCAGTTCTCCCCGGTGGCCAGCGGCCGGTTTGCCACTGTGTTGAGCCGGGGCGCCAGCGCGAGCTGCGTGCAGGCCGCCAGCGAGAATCTGGCCGGCAAAATCACTGTGGACTGCCTTTATTTCCGCAGGAATACGGGCGTTATCGAAGGTATAGTGATCGGGAACCATGTATTTTACTAATTTGTTCTGGCTGGAATTCGAATCTCCACCTCCGTCTCCACCCCGGGCTCACTGCGATAGCTGAGCCCAAACTGTGTGTTGTAATAAAGCTGCAGTCTCCGGTGGGTATTGTAGATGCCGATACTGCTCCCAGTATCGCTTTTTACCGTGCCGTCCAGAAGGTGCGCCAGTTTTTCCTGTGGAATTCCCGCGCCGTCATCGGAGATTATGAAGACAAGGGTGGAATCCTCCTGCCATCCCATGATAACGATATTCCCCTCTTTACTTTCTTTTTCAAAAATCCCATGTTGTATGGCATTCTCCACAATGGGCTGGAACACCAGCTTCGGAATCTCATAATCCATCATTTCGTCCGGCACATCAATAAAGAAGTGGATCTTGTCACGGTATCTCATATTCTGAAGCTGGACGTAAAGGGATACGTGCTCCAGTTCCTCCCGGATGCGGACAGTGACGTTTCCCTTGTTCAGCGTCAGCTTATAGAAGCGGGAGAGCACCTGCACCGCCTGGGACACATCCTCCGATTTACCGGTCTTTGCCATCCAGTTGATCATATCCAGCGTATTGTAGAGGAAGTGGGGATTGATCTGTGACTGCAGGGCCTTGAATTCGGACACCCGCAGCTCATCGGCGGCACGCATCTGCTGCTCCATCAGCTTGTTGATCTCATCCGTCATATAGTTGTAGGTATCGATCAGATCCCCGATCTCATCCCGGCTGGCCTGTATATTCAGATGCTCCGGAGTGGCCTGACGGACCTTTTTCATCTGTATCACAACGGAAGAAATCCGCTTGACAATGGAGTTGCTCAGCAGCAAGGCGATGACACTGCCGGAAAACAGCATCAGAAGGTACACGGCGATGAATTGAAACAGCAGTCCCTGTCCCTCCTCGAAGACATTGTTGGTGGGAATGGCTGTGATCATATACCAGTCCGTGCCGGAAATACGTTTGTAGCCCATATAGACCTTCTCCCCCATGATGGTGAGGGAATGAAACTGGTACGTGGAGGGAATCGACTGGGGCACTGCTTCGTAGCGCAGGCTGTACAGACCCGAGAGGGTGCGGCTGGAGGTTGCCACAATGGAATTCCTTTCGTTTAATATGTAAAAGACACTGTTGGTAAAAGGCGTGTCCTGCAGCAAAATGGAGTCCAGCACCTCCTGGGAAAAATAGAGGGCAATGTAAGCGCTTGTCTGATAGGCGCCCTGCCGGGGCGTCACCTTGTGTATAATGGCCAGTTCCCCATAATGCTCAATCTCGTTGGGCGACAGATAGAGGCTTGGACAGAACAGGGTTGTCTTGTTTGTTCCGGAAAAGATACCGTTCCAGTGGGTTCCCTGGGCTGTCAGCATGGGAGCGTACAGACTGCTTCCCGTATGTGTTTGTGCCAGTGTATAGTGGGGCTCGTCCAGATAGATGCGGATAGCGGAGATTCTGACATCCTCCGCCAGGCTGTCGGTGGAGGTTGTAAAAGCTTCCAGCTGATCCAGAAAATCAGAATCTGACTGGAGGGCAGCCACATTGTTCTTGGCAAGGAAGGAGCGGAAAAAGGCCTGTTCCTCAATGGAGCTTATAGTGGCGTCCAGATGAGAAATGTTGGATTCGATGGAGGTGGCTGTCTGGGCAGAGATTGCCTGCAGAGACTGCAGGGTATTGTTGGTGATGATGTCAAACAACTGGTTGTAGACAAAGATCCCAAATGCCAGAGTGGGAGCCAGAGCCAGGAACAGGTGGGAAAACATGAACTTGGACTTCAGCTTCATATGATGAAAATAATAGTTATAAATTTTATTCAGGAAATGCTTCATGATTCTCCCTTTCTCGGTATTCGGATGGACTGAAGCCCACGGACTTCTTAAAGCTCTTGCCGAAGTAGTTGCCGTCTGCATAGCCTACCATGGCAGATATTTCCGTGATCTTATTTCTGGGGTCAGAAAGCAGCTGCTTTGCCTTTTCCATGCGGTATTCCGTAATGTATTGGTTCAGAGTCTGGCCGGTCTCCGTCTTAAAGAGGGTACAGATATAGGAGCTGGACAGATGTACGTGATCGCTGATATCCCGGATGGATAAGGTGTCGCTGCTGTAATGTCTGCTGATGTAGTCCCGGATCAGGAAGACAGTGGAGTTCTCCTGGGGGGCAGCTGCAAGGAGTCCGGCGAAGTCATTCAATCTGATCGTGAGCAGCTGATGAAGCTCGTCCAGCGTATTACATCTGGCCACAAGCTCCATGGGACTCTCCGGATCGGTCTGCTCCACGGGAGCGGAGAGCTTCAGCCGGTAGATGGCGCTTCCTATTGCGGAGAGCAGCCGATAATAGATATCTTTGGCCTGATGCTCCAGCATGGAGCGGTTATAAAGAAGCTTCTGATACAATTCCGCGGACAGCTCCCGGGCCTGACGGATCTCTCTGTCCACAAGAAACTGACCGAAGCGGTCGGGCAGAGCGGAGAAGCTCTGAACCGTCAGAGGGGCACGGCTTTTGGCGTCATCTGCCAGGAGAATGCTGCCATAGGGACAGAAAAATGCGTTTTGCAGCAGGATGACAGCGGACTGATAGGAAAGGTATACTTTTTCCGGTCCCTGAACGGTCTTGCCAAGGGCGATAAAAAAGTGCCTGTGGGGTTCCAGGGGCTGATAGATATCTTTGCAGAACCGTTCCAGGGCGTAGGAGGAAGGCTTCTCGTTGCCAAACAGATGCAGAATCAGAAATTCTTCCTGCTTCAGGGTATGTATCTGATGAAGTCCCCGCTTTTTCGCAAGGCTTTCTAAGTGCAGCAGCAGCTGGGACAGATCCGTTTCCACGAATTCAGAGAGCTGTTTGCTGAACTGAATGATAAGCGTGGAGAAATACGTGGATCCGCAAACGGGCGGCCTGGAGCCATCCGGGAAATAATCGGGAAGCAGCGACATGGTAAAGGCCGGTTTGGTCAGACGCAGAGCCAGCCTGGAGGCGGCTTCCTTCTGAAATAGCAGCTGGGTCTGGGAGCGCAGCTTCTTCTCCGTAACCATTCGGATCGCCTCCTGAATGGCATCTGTGACCTCCTGCGGGTCAATGGGTTTTTCCACATAGTGGACAGCGTGAAGCTTGATGGCGGCCTTTAAGTATTCCTTATCGGAGTAGCCGCTCATAAACAGGATGGGACAGTCAGGATTCAGCTGCTGGATATTCAGCGCCATCTCAATCCCATTCATCCGGGGCATGCGCACATCGGTCAGGACAATGTCGGGCAGCACTTTTTTTGCCAGCATAAGGCCGCTTTGTCCATCATCAGCCTGCAGAATCTGCGAAATGCCCAGTGCTTCCCAGTCAATACTCTGTATCAGTCCGCTGCGTGTCAGATCTTCGTCGTCTACAATCAATAGTTTCATAGGCACTCCTTTGCTTTTCATGCATAGATGTCATGATTATATTATAATGAACTGGAAGAAAAATACAATACGCAGTGAAAAAAATTACCCGAAATAAGAAAAATTTACCATAGGAATGGAGCATATGCCATGGTAAGATGGTTTCAGAAAAAAGAAATGCGCATGAGCAGGAAGGAGAATGGGAGTGTCCGAATATGTTTTGGAGTTAAAAGACATTACAAAGATTTTCCCCGGCGTAAAGGCCTTGGATCACGTGCAGTTTCAATTGAAACCAGGTGAGATCCACGCGTTGATGGGAGAGAATGGCGCAGGGAAATCCACCTTCATCAAGGTGATCACCGGCGTCCACAAGGCGGAGGAGGGAGAGATGTTCCTCTACGGCAAAAGGGTCAGCTTCAAAGGCCCGCGGGATGCCCAGGAAGCCGGAATCGCAGCGATCTATCAGCATGTTACTTCCTATCCCCATCTGACGGTGGCGGAGAACATATTTATGGGTCATGAAAAGGTGAAACACGGCATGATCCAGTGGAAGATGATGAACAAAGAGGCGGATGCGCTGCTTTTGGAGCTGAACGCAGATTTTAAATCCACGGATGAGATGGGCTCCTTAAGTGTGGCCCAGCAGCAGATGGTGGAGATCGCCAAGGCGTTGTCCATGAAGGCCAGGATCATTATTATGGATGAACCGACCGCGGCGTTGACAAAGCGGGAATCGGAGGAACTGTACCGGATTGCGGAGAAGCTGCGGGACGAAGGTGTTTCCATCATATTTATATCTCATCGCTTTGAGGATATGTACCGGCTGGCTTCCAGGGTAACCGTCTTTCGAGATTCCAGATACATAGGAACGTATGAGGTAGACCAGATCTCCAACGCGGATCTGATCACCGCCATGGTGGGGCGTAAGATCGCGGACCTGTTCCCTAAGCCTGAGGTGGAACCAGGGGAAGAGATGCTGCGGGTGGAAGGCTTAAGCCGCCAGGGGTATTTCAAGGATGTATCCTTTTCGGTGAGAAGCGGAGAGATTCTGGGACTCACCGGGCTGGTGGGGGCAGGCAGAACAGAGGTGGTGCAGACCATTTTTGGGGCCGAGCGGTATGATTCCGGCAGGATCTTCGTGGAAGGGAAGGAAGTGCGGATACGGAAGGTGCAGGATGCCCTGAAACTGGGAATTGGTCTTTTAACCGAAGACCGGCAGCATCAGGGACTGATCCTCGACTGGGGCATCGGCAGGAACATCACCCTTTCTGAGATCGCGAAATACGGCAATAAGATCTTTACCAATGAGAAGGCGGAGCGTCAGGCGGCCAAGTGCCTGGCCGAGAACGTGGATACCAAGGCGGTCACTATTTTTGACAAGGCAAGCTCCCTGTCCGGCGGAAATCAGCAGAAGGTGGTAGTGGCCAAGATCCTGGCATCAGATTTGAAGGTTCTGATCATGGATGAACCAACCAAAGGTGTGGATGTGGGTGCGAAAGCAGAGATCTATGCCATTATGGGAGAACTGGCGAAGAAGGGCTATGCAATCATTATGATCTCCTCCGAGATGCCGGAGATTCTTGGTATGAGCGACCGGATCGTAGTGATGTGTGAGGGAAGAGTGACAGGGGAATTGAGCCGGGAGGAAGCGACCCAGGAGGCCATACTGGAGAAAGCTATGGCCAAATCTTTGAAAGAAACAGAGAGACAGGGAGGGTGAAACATGGAAAAGAGATTCAGCTTAAAGAAGCTCACCGGCTCCCGTGAGATGAGTCTGGTGCTTGTACTAATTGTTTTGTGCGCGTTTGTGCAGCTGCGGAACAGCGCGTTTCTGACTCCGGCTACCATCGAGGGAATGTTTAAGAATTATGCGGTTACCATGATTCTTGCCCTTGGTATGATGTGTGTGCTTTTGATTGGAGGGATTGATATCGCGGTGGGTTCCACTTTGGGATTCTCCGGTATGTGTGCATCACTGTTTTTGCGGGATCATCCGGATATGCCTGTTGTGGTGATATTTTTGATCTCCATCGCCATTGGAACCGCCTGTGGAATGTTGATCGGAGCCGTGATTTCCTATGGCAAGGTTCCGCCAATCATTGCCACCCTGGGCGGCATGTATGTGCTGCGTGGTCTGGCCTATCTGGTGGCGAAGAATGAGTGGGTGTCGGCCTATCAGTTCTCAGAGAGCTACACGAGATTTGCCCAGGGGAGATATCTGGGATTTGGGGTGGTGAATAACCTGGTTGTGCTGACGGTTGTCATATAC
>CABQGZ010000095.1 GCA_902463835.1 uncultured Lachnospiraceae bacterium | reverse complement strand
ATTCTTCTCCGTTTCGGCAATCAGTTTGTCAATATCCAGATTGATACGGGTGGCATTTGAGCCTGACACCTGACTGATACTGCCCATTACTCCGGGATGCCCGTTGATGCGGTTACTATATGAATAATCAGATTGCCCCAGTTCCAAATCGGCAATGTCTTTCAAACGAAGCTCCTCGCCCGTACTCTTCGATACCAATACCAGATTTTCAAACTCGGTTACATCCTGCTTACGGCCCGTGTAGCGCAATGCATATTGGAAAACCCCGTTGGTGTTTTCTCCAAGAGAGCCGATACTCGCTTCGATATTCTGGTCTGCCAGCAAAGCGGAAATGTCACTCGGCACAATGCCATAACGAGCCATTGCATCCGGTTTGAGCCATATTCGCAAAGCGTATTGTCCACCCCAGACTTCCACTTTCCCGACCCCCTGAATACGCAGGATTGCGGGACGGAGATAATTGTAGAAATAGTTGCAGAGAAAGTTCTCGTCATAGGTGCCGTCCGGACTTTCCAGCGCAAGAATACGCAACTGCCCTGGCTGCCGCTTCTCCACACTTACACCGAATTGCAGAACTTCGGCAGGAAGCATGGCCTGTGCCTGTACTACACGGTTCTGCACATTTACAGCTGCCATATCCGGTTTTGTACCTTGTTTGAAATAAATGCTGATTGACGCTGAGCCGTTGCTTGCAGAGGATGTCATATAGGTCATGTTGTCCACACCGTTGATAGCCTGTTCCAATGGTGCCAGCACACTCTTATTTACAGCTTCGGCACTTGCTCCGGGATAACTTGCCCACAAATAGACTGTCGGCGGTGCAATGTCAGGATATTTCTCGATTGGCAATCTGCCAAGAGCTATGACACCCAAGGAAACAATCATCACATTGATGACTATTGACAGAAGCGGACGGTCTATAAATGTCTTGATTTTCATTGTTCAGCCTGTTTGTTGATATCTATTTCCATTCCTTCCCTTACATAGCCGGCACCTTCGGCAACGATAACATCCCCTTCGCTTAAACCTCTTGTCACGACATAGTTAAGTCCGTCAGATGCAGGAGCCACTTCAATGATTGCAGATTGAGCGAGTCCATGCACCACTTTATAGACATAGATTTTATTGAGAATCTCATATGTGGCTGTTTGGGGAATAACGATTGACCGCTCATGCTCTTCCGCTACGATAAGCCTTCCCGTGCTGCCGCTGAGCAACACTCCATCGGGATTGGTAAATACGGCATGCGCCGACAATGCACCGGTATTGCCCTCCACAATGCCACTTATACTCTCTACCTTTCCTTTTAGCGGATATATCTCACCGTTGGAGAGTTGGAGGAAACAGGCGGGAAATCTGTTACTACCTTGTCAAATGAGCCTTGCTCCTGCATCCTGTTCATCACATCACGCTCTGTAAGGGAAAAATAAACATATATTTCCGAGTTGTCGGCTATGCGTGTCAATTCTCCCTGCATAGAGGGACTGACATAATCTCCGACACGGTAAGGCAAAGTGCCCACAATGCCGTCCGACGGGCTTTTCAGGACGGTATAAGACAAATTGTTCCAGGCTGTTTCCAGTTGGGCTTTGCTTTGCAGCAGCCCGGCTTGTGCCATTTTCAGCCGTGCGGAGGCTGACTGTAAATCATAATCTGAAACGATGTCCTTATTGTGAAGCCTTTGGCGGCTGTCATAGTTCAACTGTGCTTCCGCTACATTCGCTTCTGCAACAGCCACATTTACCTCGGCAGCCGTTACCTCAGCCCTATAAGGTGTCTGGTCAATGGTGAACAATGTCTGCCCACGCTTTACATGCTGTCCTTCCTTGATGTGAACATTCTGAAGTTACCCCTCTATGCGAGGGATAATCCTAATGCTCTGACGGCCTTCGATTGATGCCGGATAATCCTGACTTAATTGAATGTTTGACCTGGAGACAATCAGAGTCTTGAAAGCTGCACCGGATTCCTCCTGACTCCCTTTCCCTTTGCATCCGGCCATTACAAATGACAATGCAAGTATCCAAATGACATTTTTCATATCCATACACGATTTTAACGCAAAATTACACTGCTCATAATGGCGGTGAAAGAAGAAAGTGGGTGAAACGGGAAAAATTGGCCTTGAAACAGAATTTTGCGTATTATAAAAATACTCCGACTATTTCTATATCAGTGATGTGGACGACCGGGACTACCTGGCAGGTCTGATCAAGGCCACAATCCCGTCGCTGCCAAAGCCCAAGGCGAAGAAGAATCCAATGAAGTGAGGTATGGAGAACCTTAAAAGGTGAAACACATTCCCAACATAATTTCGGCGCTCATAATTATTGGGGCCACCTGCCTGTTGTTCTGTAATCTGGCTCGCTTTCATCTTGGCCTCGGAGAATGTCGCCACGGAAACGCCAGATGCGTATGAGCAGCGTTTACCGCTCTATTCAGAACTGCTGCATGACAGCGACGACAAGGTAAGGATGGAGACCCCGGAGATGTTCCGGGTGATGGGAAAGCGCAGGCCGCAGCTGGTCGTTCCGTATCTTCCGATCCTGCAGGAGCTCTCAGAGAAAGACTCCAACCCTGTAGTCAGAATTCACAGTGCTGGGGCTATCCGGATAACGAACAGTCAATTGAAATAGCATCTGAACACTACCTCCAATGCTTCAGCTGGGAGAGGTGGCTGTCGTATAAGGCTCTCCGCTCTGCCTCGGGCTGGTTGTCGGGGTTGGGCATATGCTGGACCAGGAAGTCCAGGAGTGCGTCCTTGCTTTCATAGGCGAACTTACCGTCGGCGTAGCACCATTTGCAGAAGTCCTCGTTGAAAGAACCGTCGGCTTCCCGGCTGATCATTGAATCATCAGACAGCGGCATACCGCAGCACTGGCAGTAAAGCGTCTGCGGCGAGCCCAAAAGTGTGTTGATCGATACGCAGAATTCTCGTGACAGGACCTTGAGCAGTTCCGGGTTGGGCTGCGTCAATCCGGTTTCCCAGCGGCTGATGGCCTGCCTGGTGACATTGATACGCTGAGCCATTTGTTCCTGCGTCAGATTGTTCTTTTCGCGCAGGTTCCTTAAGATATCCTTTACTTCCATTGCCGATATTGTTTGCTTGACGGTGCAAAGTTACAAATTGCAGAAACGCTTGTCAAGAAACATGTTGTTGCTTTTTCGACGTGCGGAGCCAGGGCGCGCAGCGGCCGCGAGTCTGTGACTGGAGCGCCCCGGCGCGGAAGGAACAGTCTCGCAGTGGAGCTGGCACAAGTGGAGTCGGAGGGGCGCTTTGTGCCCCGGAGGACGAAATCAAAGCGAGTGAGCGGAGCTTTGGCGCAGCGAACTGGCTTTGACCGCTTTCTATATCATCGGCAGGACTATATCGCTTGAACTGCGGAGATTATTCCACAATCAGTTTGTACCCTGTTCCGCGGACGTTGATGATGCGGATGCGCGGGTCGCGGGAGAGGTGGCCACGGAGGCGGGTGATGAGGACCTGAAGGCTGCGGGCGTTGAAGAAGTCATCGTCGCCCCAGAGGTCCAGGAGGATGTTTTGGGTGGGGACGATTTCGCCCTGGTGCTGGCAAAGGCGCTGGAGGATATCGGCTTCCCGGCGAGGCAGGATGGTGGATTCTCCTGAGGCGAGATGCTGAAGCAGAGCTGTTTCCGGGTTGAAGTGGATTTCTCCGATGGTGAATACTGTGGTTCCTTTGGCCTGCCCGGTCTTGCGACCCAGCAGGGCTTTTATCCGGACAACGAGTTCAGGAATGGCGAAGGGCTTCTTGAGATAGTCGTTGGCTCCGAGGTTGAAGCCGGTGACAACGTCATCGACCGCCACCTTGGCGGTCAGGAAGAGGATGGGCGTCTCACGATCGCTCTGCCGGATGGATTTCACCATTTCGAAGCCGGACATCTTGGGCATCATCACGTCCACTACGAGGATGTCCGGGCGGAGGTCAAAGTACCGATGCAGGCCTTCGGCGCCATCGGCAGCGATCGTCACCTCAAAGTCCTGGGTCTCCAGGGCGTCCCGGACGATGCTGGCCAGGCTGAGTTCGTCTTCTACTAACAGTACGCGGTGGCTCATAGTTCAATGGTGAATGTGCTGCCCTTGCCGGGTTCGCTGTGGACTGAGATGCGGCCGCCGTGTTTATCTACAATGGTCCTGGCGAAGAAGAGGCCGATGCCGTAACCTTTGACATCGTGGACGTTTCCGGTGGGGATGCGGTAGAATTTGTCGAAGACATGAGCCTGCTTGTCCGGAGCGATGCCGATGCCCTTGTCACTGACCGACAGGATGGTGTGGCTCTCTTTCTCTTCCGCGGCCATCCGGATGTCTGCACGCTCGATGGAATACTTGACAGCATTGTCCAGGAGGGTGGCCAGAACACTGGACATCAGAGCGGGGTCAATGTCGGCCGAAAGGGACTCCGGAGAGACTTCGATCTTGATATCACAGGGCTTTCCTGCACAGAGGCGGGTTTGTGCTGCTACGGCCTCCAGCAGCGGGAGCCATTCTGTGCGCTTGATGCGGAGAACCGGGCGTTCCCGGTTCTCCATTGGCATCGAGAGGATCTGCTCCACCATTCCGTTCAACTTCTCCAGGGACTCACGGGTGACTTTCAGGTACTCTTCTCGCTTGGCGGGATTCTTGTCCAGGCCATAGACCATCATGGCATCGTTTGCTGCGTAGGCGACGGCTATCGGAGTCTTCAGCTCGTGGGTCATGTTGCTGGTGAAGTCGGACTTCATTTCGTCCAGCTCCCGCTGTTTCCTCAGGGCCCGCATCATCAGGTAAAAGACCAAAGCCAGGATGAGGAGAATCCCCAAAGACATCAGCAAAACGCCTCTCATCCCCTTCAGGACGGAGTTGGAAAGAGGTTCGCAATACAGTTCGTATGTGGCACCTTTGTTGGCGATGGAGGTCATCTGGATAAGGTCATCCTTTGAAGATGGTGCATAACCGGGACTCGTGGTCTCATCCAGCACTTCCTCCCCATCCATCAGGACAAGGCGATGCGATAACGGATAACCTAGGGAGTCCAGCCGGTGTACGAGAATACTGTCCATTGCCGGCAGGTTTATCCTCCCGGTATTGTCTTCAAACAGATCCAGGTTTAGCGGCTGATCCATCTTGGTGACGGTGATGGACTCGGGAATGGAATCGCCGGGAGCGGCATACTTTGAGGAGACAATCTTCGAGATCCTGGCATTGGTGCCACTATATACACGGGCTATGACGCGGATGCTGTCGGTGGCCTGTTTCCTCCTTGAGGTAAGCTCCTCCATCTCGGCCCAGGTGATGGAAACCCGGATTTCTGACTCTGCCGCCTCACGACGGGTCTTATAAAGCCCCTTGATCCAGTAGAGTTCATACGCAGAGATGGCCGCCATGGCAAGGACGGCAAGCAGGATCAGAAGATATGATTTCCTGTTCTTCACGGTACAAAGGTAGCAAGAATCAAGGGATTCCGGAAGGCCGTTAACACTTGTTAACACTTCCTTAACAGTCCGTTAACCATCATTCCAGGACGAAGGATGTATTTTTGCAGCAGCATTAAAATTCAGAAACGATGAAAAGAATCCTTGTATTGGTCATGATGCTCTCGGCTTTGGCGGCCGGGGCTCAGGAGAATGCGCAGTACCGCATTGCTTATGATTGTGACGCACAGTATGGTCCCCAGCGGCAGGTTTATCGCTGGCATCTGGATATCGGGGTCGAAAACGCCGTATTCTACAATCCGAGCAACCGGGGACGGGAACAGGTGATGAATGAAGTGACCGGCATAAATGATGTTTCCGCCGTGATGGAGCGAATTAAGTCCATAAAGACCCAATTCCCGAATTCTAACCCTCTGGAGGTTCTTGTAAGTGCCGCGCTGGGAAGCAAATACACCTACCGGAATAAAGTCGGCGGTGACAAGCTATGGTATGAGGAGGAACGCCCCGTCCTGTCGTGGGAAATGACGGACAGGGATTCGACGGTCTGCGGCTATGCGTGCCTGCAGGCAAAGACACGGCTGTATGGGCGCGACTGGACGGTCTGGTTCGCGCCGGAGATCCCGCTTTCCTACGGCCCGTATATCCTGGGCGGCCTGCCCGGATTGATTCTGGACGCGGAGGATGCCGACGGACTCTTCCATTTCACTGCAGTGGGGCTGGAACAGAATCCCGCCGATGCCCAGGTGGCGCTGATGAGCACGAAAGATGCGGTCAAATGCACCAGGAGCAAGTATCTGACCCTGCGGGAGAAAGCGAATGGGCAGTCTTTGAACGAGCGCTTTAGGGAGATGGGTATCGATGACAAGAGGGTGGTGAAAGTGGTGTCGGCCGACGGGAAAGACATTGATATGGATGCAGAGCGTCCGAAGAACAACTACCTGGATCTGGAATAAGATGCAAAGGATTGCCTGTCTGCTTGCCTTGTTGCTATGGGCGCTTGGGGCTTTCGCTCAGGAAGCGCCAGGCACCGGCAAGGTGGTGGATGAAACCGGGAAGGCGCTCCAGGGTGCCAACGTGGTCGCCTACGGGCCGGAAGGAAAGGTGCTCAGCTGCGCCATCACCGGGGAGGACGGCACATTTCTGCTGAAGAAGACGGACGGGATGCAGCGGCTGTCTGTGAGCTTTCTGGGCTATAAGTCAGTCAATCTGTCTGCCGAAGCATTCAGGGATGGCCAACTGATCCGGATGACCCCGGGAGGGTTCCAGCTGAAGGAGGTTGCCGTTACGGCGGAGCGCATTAAGGAGAGCGGTGATACGCTGACGTATTCCGTGGGTGGATTCAAGCAGGCGCAGGACCGAAGCATCGCTGATGTCATCGGCAAGATGCCGGGACTGGAGGTCAAGTCCAATGGGACGATTGAGTATCAGGGAAAGTCCATCAATAAGTTCTACATCGAGGGGATGGACCTGATGGGCAGCCAGTATGCGTTGGCCAGCGAGAACCTGTCGGCCGACAAGGTCAAGGAAGTGCAGGTGCTGGAGAATCACCAGGCCGTGAAGTCGCTGCGGGGCGTCAGCTTCAGCGAGCAGGCGGCGCTTAATATCGTCCTGAAGGATGAGGCGAAATCCACCTGGACGGGGCTTGCCGACCTGGGTGGCGGATATGGAAATGAGTGGCTGTATGACTGCCGCCTGATGGGTATGCAGTTCAACAAGCGTTTCCAGACACTGATGCTCTATAAGAATAACGATACGGGCAAGGATATCGGCACGGAAGTGATTGATTTGGCGGACCTGGGCGGATATCGTGCAGAAAACGGCCTGCTGAATATGATTTCGCTGGGAGGCCCGGACTTTGACCGGGAACGGTACACCTTCAATGCAAGCCATCTGCTGGCCGGAAACTGGCTCATTAAGACAGGGGCTGACTCCCAGCTGCGCCTGCAGGCCAGCGGACTTCTGGACCGGGAACACCAGCTGAGCGAGAGCCGGACCACCTACCTGACCATTGACGGGATGCCGGTTGTGGTGGAGGATTGGGATGTGACGGGACGGAAAAGGCAGGTAAAGGGCGAGGTCGACTATACGCTCAATGGTGCCAAAACCTATCTTCGCAGCCGCACGAAGGTATATGCCGATTGGAACAGCAGTGAAGGACGGATGAATCTGGATGGGACAGCGACGGATTTGATGGTACGGCCGTGGAAGCGGAGCGTCTCGGAGGATTTCCAGCTGTCGCATACCACGCAGGACGGGCATATCTGGAGGCTGTTTTCGGCAAGCGGATATACCTGGTTGCCCGGGCAGCTGCTGACGCTGGACGGAAGCCGGCAGGTGCTGGATTTAGGGCTGCTTTCATCGCAGAATTATGCCAGCTGGCAGCATCGGCTGGGCCGGTGGCGCCTAACCGGCAAGGCCGGGCTGGATGTGCAGCGCCAGCAAATCAACGGGCACGACTGGAGTATGCTCTTCCCTTATGCGGAACCTGCTGTCCAGCGGGAAATTGGAGGCCATACCTTTGATGGAATACTCCGGGTCGGGTACCAGCGGAGGCAATATGACGGCAATGCCAGGCAACACGTCACCTTTGAGCCGACGCTGAGATGGAATTGGAAGATTTCTCCGAAGTCTTCTTTCATGGCATACTATCGGCTATCAGTGAATCCAGTCCAGGGGCTTCGGGTGGTGGATGAGCCTGTCTATACTTCCTGCAGGAGCCTGTATGTGGGTATCGGTTCTCCGGACGTACAGTCGTCCCACACCCTTTATGGGACATTCTCCTACAGGAATCCCGTGAACGGCTTGTTCTTCAGTGTTTCTCCGACGTGGACCCTCAGCAGGGGAAATCTCCTGTGTGCAAGCGAGATGAATTCGGGACTTTATCTGCAAAGGGCTACCGGGCAGGTGTATGATGCGAACTTGTATTCGGTGAACGGACGTGTGTCGAAGTCATTCTCCTGGGCCAGGACGGTGGTGGGCCTCTCAGGTTCTGCGTCTCTGGGCGATTACAGTTATCTCTCCGGCAGTGAGGTCGTGGATGCCAGGACTGCGGAATATGCGGCATCGGCCGACTACTCGCTGCGGCCTGCAAGGTGGATGTCGGTGCAGGGATACTCCGGTGTAATTGTTTCACGCCGTAGTGTCGAGGGGCTGGCCCTCACCTGCATCAGCGACTGGGAGCACTGGCTGCAGTTGAACTTCCTCCCGGCAAAGGGGTGGATGGTTTCCTGGCGCAATGAGCTGTACCACAGCAGCGAGAAGAACTTTGGCGTGAACTGGTTCAGCGACCTTTCCGTAAGTTACAAGGCAGACCGGTGGGAGATTTCGCTGATCGGGAGCAATATCGTGGGTACCTCGCAATATGAGCGTGTCAGGGTGTCATCGACGATGCAGTCCTACACGCTGACGCATTTGAGACCGCGGGAAGTGCTGCTGAAGTTCAGTTTGGATTTGTAGATCATGTGTATACTTGTGTTCCCCAATATAACCACATATGCAGGAAATGAAAACTGCCGTCTTCTCAGATTGGGGTGGCGGCAGTGAGTATTTAGAAGCAGGCTATTTCTTAACCAGGACTTTCCATCGGCCTGATTTGCGGCCTTCGATGCGGAGAAGATACTTTTCTTTCTGTAGATTCGCCAGGTGATACTTGACGCCTGCCAGGGTAAGGTCAAACTTTGCCATAAGATCTTCCCGCTTCATATACGGGTCTTCTGAAAGCATATCCAGTATTGCCTGAGCGGTCTTCCCCAATGGCTTTGCTGGAGACTTAGGGTTAGTCTTTGGGCTGGTTTTAGGGTTAGTTTTTTCTCTCTTTGGGTTAGTCTTTTGGGTAGTCTTTGGGCTAGTTTCCTCCGAACCTTCGTTTTCAGCAGATTCCTGGTCGATGACACGCTGGAAATCTTCGTCACTCCTGCCGTATAGAACACTATGGACGGTTGTGAAGAAGCATCGGATTCGAAAGTCGGCATACGGTCTTCCGTAAAGAGCCGGAGTTCGGAAGTCAGCTTGGTCATCGTAAATGTCCACGTGTACCTCACTGCCCACCTCGGTCATATCACGATGGATCAGGTTCACGCAACACTCGAGAATGGCT
>CABQGZ010000094.1 GCA_902463835.1 uncultured Lachnospiraceae bacterium | reverse complement strand
CGTTAAGCCGGAGCAGGTAGACGAAGTCATGATGGGCTGTGTAATCCAGGCAGCACAGGGACAGAACGTGGCAAGACAGGCTTCTATCAAGGCAGGACTTCCCATCGAAGTACCGGCATTTACTTTGAACGTGGTATGTGGCTCAGGCTTAAAATGTGTCAATGAAGCAGCCAACATGATTATGGCCGGCCAGGCAGATATCGTGGTAGCAGGCGGTATGGAGAATATGTCCATGGCACCCTACGCACTGACAAAAGCACGTTTTGGTTACAGAATGAACAACGGTGCAGTCATCGATACTATGGTGAACGATGCTCTGACTGACGCATTCAACCAGTATCATATGATGATCACAGCAGAGAACGTATGCGAGCAGTACGGACTGACCCGTGAAGAGTTGGATGAGTTCTCCGCAAACAGCCAGCAGAAATGTGAGAAGGCTATCGCGGAAGGCAAATTCAAAGATGAGATTGTACCGGTTCCGATCAAGGTGAAGAAAGAGACCGTTATGTTCGATACAGACGAAGGACCTCGTGCTGGAACTACCGCGGAATCCTTAGGAAAATTGAGATGCTGCTCCGGTAAGGCAGACGGCCTTGTAACCGCAGGCAACGCTTCCGGTATCAACGATGGTGCAGCAGCAATCGTTGTTATGAGCGAAGAGAAGGCAAAAGAGCTGGGTGTTACCCCGATGGCTACCTGGGTTGCAGGAGCACTTGGCGGCGTAGCTCCGGAGATCATGGGCGTAGGTCCTGTTGCATCCACCAGAAAAGTATTTGAGCGCACAGGTCTGACCATTGACGATATCGATCTGGTAGAGGCAAACGAAGCTTTTGCGGCACAGTCTGTTGCAGTTGCAAGAGATCTGAACTTTGATATGAGCAAGGTAAATGTGAACGGCGGAGCCATCGCTCTTGGTCATCCTGTAGGAGCCAGCGGATGCCGTATCCTTGTTACACTGTTACATGAGATGCAGAAGAGATCGGATGTAAAGCGCGGTCTGGCTACTCTGTGTATCGGTGGAGGAATGGGATGCTCCACCATCGTTGAGAAAGACTGAGAATGGATAAAGCAGCCGTTTGGCCGTAGTCAATAATGAGAGATTAGGATAGGCCAAACGGTTGCTATATGAGAAGCACGGGAGACTGTGCTTCTTGCGTTGTATGATGATAGGCTCCCTTCGGGCCATCTATGATCGAAAACAATATGATAGAAACCCTATAATCAATAAAAAACTAACAATTAAGAAAAAACAGGAGGATATAGATCATGAAGGTAGGAGTTATCGGTGCAGGAACCATGGGACAGGGCATTGCAAAGGCATTTGCTCAGGTGGAAGGATATGAAGTAGCGCTCTGTGATATCAAGCAGGAGTGGGCAGACAACGGAAAGAATAAGATTGCCAAAGGATATGCAAGACTTGTGGAGAAAGGCAAGATGACCCAGGAGGCAGTAGACGCCATCCTTGGCAAGATCACAGCAGGCCTGAAGGAAGATCTTTGCGCAGACTGCGATCTGATTGTGGAGGCAGCATTTGAAGATATGGATGTAAAGAAAACCACATTTGCTGAGCTGGATAAGCTTGTGAAACCGGAGTGCATTTTTGCATCCAACACCTCCAGCCTTTCCATCACAGAGATCGGAAATAGCCTTACAAGGCCTATGATCGGTATGCACTTCTTCAATCCGGCAGACCGGATGAAGCTGGTGGAGGTGATTGCAGGTGTGAACACACCGGAGGCAGTTGTTGATACTATCAAGAAGATCTCCGTGGAGATCGGCAAGACTCCGGTACAGGTGAATGAGGCAGCTGGCTTTGTTGTAAACCGTATCCTGATCCCCATGATCAATGAAGCTGCTTTTATTAAGATGGAAGGTGTTTCCGATATCGCAGGCATCGACGCAGCTATGAAGCTGGGCGCAAACCATCCAATGGGTCCCCTGGAGCTGGGTGATTTTATCGGTCTTGATATCTGCCTTGCCATCATGGATGTGCTTTACAAGGAGACCGGCGACAGCAAATATCGTGCATGCCCGTTGATCCGCAAGATGGTTCGCGGAGGAAATCTTGGAGCTAAGACCGGCAAGGGCTTTTATGTGTACAACGCAGACCGCACCAAGACACCTGTTGACGCACAGTAATTAAATAGGAAGCGGCATTGATATGCAGCGCACACGGGCATCTGGCGCACGGATGCCCGGTGCTTATAATAAGGAGGAATTTGAAACATGGATTTCAGTTTAGATAAGAAGCATGAGATGGCCAGAACTCTCTTCCGGGAGTTTGCCGAAACAGAAGTAAAGCCTCTGGCTCAGGAGGTAGATGAGACCGAGATCTTCCCAAGTGGAACGGTAGAGAAGATGGCTAAGGCCGGTTTCATGGGTATCCCGGTACCGAAGGAATATGGCGGACAGGGCTGCGATCCGCTTACATATGTAATGTGTGTGGAAGAATTGTCGAAGGTGTGCGCAACAACGGGCGTTGTTGTATCTGCACATACCTCTCTCTGCATCGATCCAATCCTTACCTACGGTACGGAAGAACAGAAGCAGAAATATGTGAGACCCCTTGCAACCGGTGAGAAGCTGGGAGCGTTTGCGCTGACAGAGCCAGGTGCAGGTACAGACGCACAGGGCGCACAGACCAAAGCGGTACTGGATGGCGATGAGTGGGTACTGAACGGATCCAAATGCTTCATCACCAACGGCAAGGTGGGTGATGTGTACATTGTGATCGCGATCACAAGCGTGACAGAGGACAAGAGAGGAAGAAAGAAGAAGAACTTCTCCGCGTTTATCGTAGACAAGGACGCACCGGGCTTCTCCTTCGGAATAAAAGAGAAGAAGATGGGTATCCGCGGCTCCTCTACTTATGAGTTGATTTTTGAAGATTGCAGAATTCCAAAGGAAAATCTGTTGGGACCGGAAGGAAAGGGCTTCCCCATCGCCATGCATACCCTGGATGGCGGACGTATCGGTATTGCCGCACAGGCGCTCGGTATCGCGGAGGGTGCTCTGGAGCGGACCATCGAGTATACCAAGGAGAGAAAGCAGTTTGGCCGTTCCATCGCGCAGCAGCAGAACACACAGTTCAAGCTGGCTGATATGGCTGCCAGAATCGAAGCTGCAAAGCTTCTGGTATATAAGGCAGCTATGGCCAAGGCAACCCAGAAGGTTTATTCTGTGGAAGCTGCCACAGCAAAATTATTTGCAGCAGAGACCGCAATGGCCGTGACCACTCAGGCTGTGCAGCTGTTCGGCGGATACGGATATATCCGTGAGTATGATGTGGAGCGTATGATGCGTGACGCCAAGATTACTGAGATCTACGAGGGAACCTCTGAGGTTCAGCGTATGGTAATCTCCGGCGCGCTTTTGAAATAGTTGCGATGCAACGCATTTTCGAATGAATCCACATTCGTTCATATCGGATTTTCGAGTAATCAACCAAAAAATATAAGGAGTGAAACTACCGTGAAAATAATCGTATGTATAAAACAGGTACCGGACACCAAAGGCGGCGTGAAATTCAATCCCGACGGTACCCTGGATCGAGCTTCCATGCTCGCAATCATGAATCCGGATGACAAGGCCGGACTGGAGGCAGCACTTAGAATCAAAGATGAGATTGGTGCAGAGGTAACCGTAGTTACCATGGGTCTTCCCAAAGCGGAAGAAGCGCTGCGGGAAGCGTTGGCCATGGGTGCTGACAAGGCAGTTCTTGTAACAGACAGAGTGCTGGGCGGAGCTGATACCTGGGCCACCTCCTCCACCGTTGCGGCAGCAATCCGGAATCTGGAATATGACCTGATCATAACAGGACGTCAGGCAATCGACGGTGATACCGCGCAGGTTGGACCGCAGATCGCGGAGCACCTGAATCTTCCGGTGATCTCCTATGCGGAAGATATCAAGGTGGAAGGCGATTCTGTTATCGTTAAGAGACAATATGAAGACAGATACCATGAGTTAAAGGCAAAAATGCCCTGTCTTGTTACCGCACTTTCTGAATTAAATGTACCGCGTTACATGACGCCCGGCGGAATCTTTGATGCATATGATGAGAAGGAAGTCATCGTATGGGGCAGAAATGACCTGAAAGATCTGGACGACGGAGATATCGGTCTCGCCGGTTCCCCCACCAAGATCGCAAAGGCCTCCGATAAGGTGCGCAAGGGCGCTGGTGAAAGAGTGAATTTCGGCCCGTCAGAGTCCGTAGAGTACATTTTTGACAAGCTGAAAGAGAAACATATCATCTAATACAGACAAGGAAAGTGGTGAAAAGAATGAATTTAGAAGAATATAAGGGCGTATACGTCTACGCACAGCAGGTAGATAATGAATTGAGCAGCATTGCCTTTGAACTGATCGGAAAGGGCAAGGAGCTGGCAAAAGACCTGGATACTGATGTTACCGCAGTGTTACTGGGACACAACGTAAAAGGGCTGGCAGATCAGCTGGCAGAGTACGGTGCAGACAAGATCATCGTGGTGGACGATCCGGAGCTGGAGACATATCGTACAGAGCCGTATGCACATGCCTTATCCTCTGTGATCAACGAATACAAGCCGGACATCATGCTGGTGGGCGCAACCGCAATCGGACGCGACCTTGGTCCTACTGTATCTGCAAGAGTAAAGACCGGTCTGACTGCAGACTGTACCTCTCTGGAGATCGGTGATTTCCCACTGAATCCCCTTCCGGGCAAGGAGCAGAAGCACAATCAGCTTCTGATGACACGTCCTGCTTTTGGCGGCAATACCATCGCCACCATCGCATGCCCCGACAATCGTCCCCAGATGGCCACGGTTCGTCCGGGTGTTATGCAGAAGTTAGAGCCGGTAGCTGGACGCAAGGCAGAAGTGATCGACTACAATCCGGGATTTGTGCCCAACGACAGATATGTGGAGATCTTAAAGGTAGTAAAACAGGCAAAGACCACGGAGAACATTATGGAAGCCAACATCCTTGTTTCCGGCGGCCGCGGCGTTGGCTGTGAAGAGAACTTCCAGATGCTGCAGGATCTTGCCGATGTACTTGGCGGAACCGTAAGCTGTTCCCGTGCCGTTGTGGAAAATGGCTGGAAGCCAGTGGATGTACAGGTAGGACAGACCGGAAAGACCGTTCGTCCCAACGTATATTTCGCAATCGGCATCTCCGGAGCCATCCAGCACGTAGCCGGTATGGAAGAATCCGACATCATCATCGCCATCAACAAGGATGAAGACGCCCCCATCTTCGATGTGGCTGACTACGGCATCGTAGGCGATCTCACCAAGATCGTCCCCGCCCTCACCGCCCGTCTGAAAAACGAATTGGCAGCAAACTAGAGTATATGTAACAGGCATATCATGAATAAATGTCAGCTAACCAGATTGATACATGACAAATAAATGCCGGTAAGCAGGACAATACATAACACGCGGCAATACAGCCAGAAAGGCAGGGTATGTCCATGTCAGACCCTTGCAAGACGTCGGCACTTAGCGAGCAGGCCATGAAAATGGCATGCGAGATTAGTGTCCGCTACGTCTGTGCACGGAGCGAGAGCGCGTCTGACAGGGACATACCCTGCCTTTCTGGCGTCCCCTTCGCATATCATACTATTCTGCTTTCTGCCCCCTCCTCTGATACTCCCGCGGCGTACACCCCTCCAGCTTCTGAAAGCATCGGTCAAAGGTCCTGGTGGAATTGTACCCCACTGCGTATGCAATCTCAGTAAGCGTCTGTTCACTTGCCTTTATCAGCTCACATGCATTCTCAATACGCAGGGAATTGATGTAATCCCGGAAACTGATGTGGAGCCGCTCATTGAAAAGGTGAGAGACATAGAACCGGCTCACATGCATGGCGGCTGCCAGCGATTCCAGAGAAATGTCCTCCGTGTAATTGTCATAGCAATAGTGAATAATATCCGTGAGGAGGTCTGTATCGTAGATTGGGTGTTCCTCCAGAGGGATGTTTTTAAAAAATTCACTGAGCAGTATCAGCAGACAGCCCTTTATTTCTGCCGCAGAATGCTTATCGTTGGACGCGCAGAACTCCAGTAGGCAGTCTATAGCAAATAGAATGCGCGGATTTTTGCCAGCGTCTGTCAATTTCGGTGTGACAGGGAGATAATATTTGAATTCCCGGCTGAATTCCGGGCAGATATCTGGGGAAGCGATCACAATTTTATGTTCTGTGGTCACCGACTCATCCATAAAGTAATGGATCTGGTTGGGAAATGCGATATACAGATCCCCATCTTCCAGCAGTACCTCCTTTGCACCTGCCGTAGCGCGGCTTTTCCCTTTTTCCATCAATATGATCTCTATGTGCTTATGAATATGCGGTATTGGGGCTAGTCCATGGCCGCAGTATGCTGTGCAGGCGAATTTCCGTTTCTCAAGCTGAAAGTTCATATGTACTCCTTTAGTGCAACTTTTGTCCTATTCTTTGTTTGATATGACTTTTATTGTATACCAGATTATTGTAAAATGCAAATAGAAATGAAAGAAAAACAAGGAGGGATTTTTATGTTTCCATTTCCAATTGCACTGCAGTTATTTTCTGTTCGGGACGACATGGCTGCAGACTTTGAAGGCACCTTGCAGAAGGTGAAAGCTATGGGTTATGACGGTGTCGAATTCGCAGGTCTCTACGACAAGGATCCGGCGGAGGTCAAAAAAATCTGTGAGAAGGTTGGTCTGATTCCCATTTCCGCTCATGTACCTTTTGTGGATATGATGAAGGATCCCAGGGGTGTGATCGCAGCTTATAAGGAGATTGGCTGCAGGCAGGTAGTAATTCCCTATCTGACGGAAGAATACCGCCCCGGCGCGGAACGCTTCCAGGAGGTCATGGATGGAGCAAAGGTTCTCGGCGAGGTGTGCAGTGAGCTTGGAATGAAGCTGGCTTACCATAATCATGACTTTGAATTTGCAAAAATTGACGGAGAGTACGCCCTTGATATTCTGTATCGGGAAGTTCCGGCCGAGCTCCTGGAGACACAGCTTGACACCTGCTGGGTGAATGTGGGCGGGGAGAATCCGGCAGAGTACATAAGAAAGTATGCTGGCCGTATGTACACGGTTCATCTCAAGGATTTTGTGGGAGAGAAGAGCGAGAAAATGTATGAGCTGATCGGTATTGACGACGGTGCTCAGGAGAAAGTGGATGAAAAGCAGGAATTCTGCTTAAGACCTGTTGGATACGGAAAGCAGGATTTTCCGGCTATCGTAAAGGCGGCCAAGGAGGCAGGCGCAGAGTGGGTGATCGTGGAGCAGGATAACCCCAGTATGGACAAGACACCTCTGGAATGCGCGCAGATGAGTATTGAGTATCTGAAGAAGCTGTAATAAGATTATTGTTGGAGAAAAGAGGAATAGAAGTCTCAGACAGCAGAGCGAATGATGTCTCTGTGTGAGAGATTTTATCTGCGAGGAGGAAGAGAAAATGGCAAATAATGCAATTTTAGATGAATTTAAGTTCAGTCACGAAGAGAAGACGATCGATGCCAGCAAGAGAGTGAAGGTGGCGATCATCGGTACCGGCTGGATTGCGGATGCCCATATCGTCGAGTACAAGAATATGCCGGATGTGGATGTGGTTGCCCTGGCGGACCTTGTGCCTGGGAAAGCAGAGGCCTTTGCTAAGAAGCATGGCCTGGAGGGTGTGCGCTGCTATGAGAGTGATGCTGCGCTGCTTGACGCAGAGAAGGAGCTTGATGCAGTCAGCATCTGTACCTACAATTGCCAGCATGCGCCCTGCGCGATCAACGCGCTGCGCCATGGGGTGAATGTTATGCTGGAGAAGCCCTTTACCGTAACACTGGACGAAGCTGTAGAGGTCATGAAGGCGGAAAAAGAGTCCGGTAAGATTCTCACCATCGGTTTCCAGCCGCGGATGGGCGCCAACATGAATATGATAAAGAAGATTGTGGAATCCGGGGAGTTGGGCAAGATCTATTATCTTCAGGCCGGAGGCGGACGCCGCAAAGGCATCCCCACACCTTTTGGAACCACATTTATCGAGGAGGAGACAGGCGGTATCGGCGCAGTGGGTGATATCGGCTCTTATTCTCTTGATATGCTGCTTCGTGCGGTGGGATATCCGAAGCCGTTGACTGTGACAGGCTATACCTCTAAGTTCTTTGGAACAGATCCAAACTACTATGAGGGGCATCCGGAGTATGCTAAAGTGTTCGGCGTAGATGATTTCGCTGCGGCCTTTGTGCGATTGGAAGGCGATATTATCCTGGACTTTCGGATTTCCTGGGCAATGCATATGGATACCTGCGGGGATGCGCTGATTCTGGGAACAAAGGGTGGACTTCGCATTCCTTCCACTGAATGCTGGAATGGAGAATTTGACAAGCCTCTCACCGTGTACAAGGAGGCTGCCGGTCAGCAGATTTCTTACCAGATTCCGCTGATTCAGGACAAGCCAGGAGATCCCACTCTGTTCTACAAGAAGCTGCGCTCCTTCGTGGACGCGGTGAAGGAGGGTGGAACAGCCACCGTTCCTACCAGTGAGATCATCTACAATCAGGCGATCATTGACGGTATCTGCAAGTCCGCGAAGCTGGGCCGCGAGGTGGAGATCACCATACCGGAGATCTAAGAAAATCCCCCAGGGAGACATACACCAATTTGGTGCATGAACTGCCGGGGGATTTTTATTTTACTACTGCATCTGGTAGAACAGCTTCGCGATGGGGGAATCTTTATCCAGTACGATGGTATTATTTCCACTTTTCAGCGTGGCCTTCACTGCGTCCAGCTGCCGTACAAAGCTGTAGAAATCCGCCTTGGACTGATCATTGTAAGCCTCGCTCAAAATTCGCATATACTCTGCTTCACCCTCCGCAACAGTGGTGTCTGCAGTCTTCTGGGCCTGAGCCAAAATGACGGTAGTCTGTTCGTCCGTATCGTTCTTGATCTCCTGTGCCTTCTGTTCGCCCTGGGCCTTGTAGGAGGCTGCGATATTGTTTCGCTCGGAGATCATCCGGGTGTAGACAGCGTCTTTATTTTCTTCCGGCAGATCCAGCATCTTTGTCTCAATCTTCATCACTTTGATACCGTAGGATTCCAGATTGGTACCAAGCTTCTCCGTCAACAGATTTGCCAGCTCGCCGTCACGTCCGGAGATCACTTCCTCCTGGGTGAGGCTGCTGATGACATTTTTTAGGGCGTTGTACACGTTGGAGCTGATGCGGGATTCGGCATTCTGCTGAGAGCCGCTCAGCTTCTGGATGAACTTGACAGGATCCTCAATTTTCCACAGGACAAAGCAGTCGGAGATCATGGATTTCTTGTCGGAGGTCATCACGTCACTTGCGTCCAGGTCATACAGCATCAGTTTGTTGGAGATGGAGGTGGAGGACTGGATAAAGGGGACTTTAAAGCCCAGGCCGTAAGGGTGGCTGTCACAGGTGTCTACCCGCACGATCTTACCAAACTGGCGGATGACCTGATACTCTCCCGGGCGGGAGACAACGGCAGCGGAGTTGCTGATAATAAGCGCTGCAAAAATAATAATAAGGGCAATCA
>CABQGZ010000093.1 GCA_902463835.1 uncultured Lachnospiraceae bacterium | reverse complement strand
CTTCTGACAACACCCTGGGGCAGGATATTTGTGGAGCACCTGGGAACCAGGAAAAAAGTGATTCTATGCGGCGGAGGCCATGTGTCCTCGGCCGTTCTTTCCATTGCGAAAATGCTGGAATTCCATGTGACCGTGCTGGAGGATCGCCCGGATTTTGCCCGGACTGCCAGACTGGCGGGAGCGGATGAGGTAATCTGTGCTGATTTTGCGGGTGGCCTGAAAAGAATCCAAACAGATGCGGACACCTATATTATTATCATGACGCGGGGGCATCGCCATGATCTGGATTGTCTGCATCAGCTGCTGAACCGGGAGTATGCCTACCTTGGCATGATGGGAAGCCGGGCAAGAGTGAGACGGATCAGAGAACAGCTGCAGGAGGAGGGCTTTGACCAGGTAAAGCTGGAAGGCCTCCACGCCCCCATCGGACTGTCGATTGGTGCGGAGACTCCGGCGGAGATTGCCGTCTCTGTGATGGCGGAGATGATCCGGGAGAAGAACCAGGGCAGGCGTGTGGGCGGCTACGAGAAGGAAGTGGCGGACTGGCTTTTTGCGGAGGAAAGATTTCCCAAAGAACAAACGGAATCTGGACAATCGAGCACGGGGCAGGCGGTTCTGTCCACCATCATCGCCCGGAAGGGTTCAGCTCCGCGCCAGATTGGAACAAAGATGCTGATTTTTCCAGATGGCAGCAGTCTCGGAACCATTGGCGGCGGCTGTATGGAGGCGGAAGTGAAGGCTGAGGCCAGACATATGCTGGCAGCCTGGCGGGAAAAAGGAAGCCGATACAAGACATGCATGGTAGACATGACCGGCCAGGATGCGGAGGAGGAAGGCATGGTCTGCGGGGGAATCCAGGAGATTTTTCTGGAAATATTATAGGATGGCTTTTCGATGATAGGTTTCCTTTCATGGATGGTATAATATCGACAGATATTATACCTGCGCCGAGCGAAGCGAGTGTGCATCCCCCGGAGGGATACGATGTGCGGAGCACATGGTATAATATGTGACGAAAGATGAAAAATGACATGAAAAATAGATTCTTAAAAAAAGTGGCAAAAAGAGGCTTTGTTTTCCTGATGATCCTGGGTCTGCTTACCGTGGCAGGCTGCGCAGGAGCTGTGCAGACAGGCGGGAAAGGGAATCCAGGAGCAGGGAGTGAAACGCTTTCCCTACAAGAAAACGAGCTGGCAGTGCAGTTTCTGGACGTGGGACAGGGGAGTGCGGCGTTGATACACCGGGGCGACTCCTGGATGCTCATGGATGGCGGTGACCGGGAATATTCCTCCTATGTGGTAAGCTTTTTAAAGAAACAGGGTGTAGAGCGACTGGACTATGTGGTGGTATCCCACTACGATGCGGATCATCTAAACGGCATCGTAGGTGTGCTGAATGCCTTTGCATGCGATCAGGTGTTGGCTCCGGATTACGAGACGGATACGAAGATTTATCAGTCCTTTTTAAAGGTGACAGAGGATAAAAAGATTCCGGTGGCGCATCCGAAGCTGGGTGACACCTTTTCCTTTGCGGACAGCAGCTTTCGCATTGTCAGTCCAGTCGCATACAGCTACAAGGACGCCAACTCTAATTCCCTTGGGATACGTCTGGAGCACGGAGCGAACAGTTTTCTCATTTGCGGGGACTGCACAGAGGAGAGTGAACAGGATCTTCTGTACTTCGGCGTGGACGTTGACAGCGATGTGTATGCGGCGAATCATCACGGCAGCAAATACTCCAACAGCGAGGAGTTTTTAGAAGTGGTGTCACCTTCCCATGTAGTGATTAGCTGCGGTAAGGGGAACAGCTACGGCCATCCCAATGCGTCCGTCATGCTGTCCATCCAAAAGCTTGGCGCTGCCATGTATCGCACAGATTTGCAGGGAATCGTAACCGCCATCAGCGATGGTGCGGATATCCGGTTTGAAAATGAGGTCTGCATGGATTACCGGAGCGGCACCGAGGTGGCACAAGCGGTGAAGGGGCAGGAAAGCGGTGATGAAGAGAAAGGCAATTCCGCGAAAGAAACTGTGTACATCATAAATACCAGCACAAGAAAATTTCATCTTCCAGGCTGCGGCACAGTAGAAAATATGAAGGAAGAACATAAGGAATACACGAAGAAAGCAAGAGAGACATTATTAGAAGAGGGATATGACCCATGTAAGCGCTGTAATCCGTGAGGGCGGCAGGATTAAGAGAAAAGAAATATGATTACAAAATAATTTATAAAACGGAGAGAATCAAGACTATGATAGCAGAGAGAATCAAGGCCTTGCGCCAGGAGATGAAAAAGCGTGGAATTGACATGTACATTATTCCAACCTCGGATTTTCACGAATCTGAGTACGTAGGAGATTACTTCAAGGCGAGAAAGTATATCACTGGCTTTACTGGTTCCGCCGGAACAGCGGTGATCACGGAGGCGGAGGCCGGCCTGTGGACAGACGGCAGATATTTTATCCAGGCGGAAAATCAGCTTGCCGGGACTCCGGTGACCCTCTACCGGATGGCGGAGGAAGGCGTGCCCACCGTGAAGGAGTACGTGGAGCAGAAGCTCCAGGAGGGTCAGTGTCTGGGCTTTGACGGCAGAGTGGTAAATGCCAGGGCCGGAGAGGAATACGGGAAGATCGCGGAAGCAAAGAAGGGCAAGCTCTATGTGACGGAGGATCTGGTGGATCTCATTTGGAAGGAGCGTCCCAATCTGCCCACTGAGCCAGCATTTTTGCTGATCCAGGAATATGCCGGGGAGAGCACCCAGGATAAGCTGGCACGCCTGCGGGAGAGGATGAAGGAGACGAGCGCTTCTGTCCACATCCTCACCTCCCTTTATGACATTGCGTGGCTCTTAAATATCCGGGGCGGCGACATCGATCATGTGCCGGTAGTTCTGTCCTTCCTGCTGGTGACGGAGGATGGCTGCTGCTGGTATGTGAATCCGACCGTGTTGAATGAGGAATTGCGGACATACCTGAAGGTCAACAATATTCAGGTAAAGGGATACCAGGACATTTATGGAGATGTGGAGAGCCTTGGGGCACAGGAGAAGGTTCTGCTGGACAAATCCGTAGTGAACTATTGCATCTGCAGCAGCCTGAAGGAGTCCATCATTGTGGTGGACAAGAGCAACCCAACGGAGGAGATGAAGGCGGTTAAGAATGCGGTGGAGCTGGAAAATACAAAGAAAGCCCATGTGAAGGACGGCGTGGCCTTTACGAAGTTCATGTACTGGCTCAAGCAGAATATCGGAAAAATCGAGATCACCGAGATATCAGCCTCCGATTATCTGGCAAAACAGCGGGAAGCCCAGGAGCATTTCCTGGACCTGAGCTTTGACACCATCAGCGCCTACGGGCCGAACGCTGCCATGATGCACTACAGCGCCACCGAAGAATCCAACGCCGTATTAAAGCCGGAGGGCTTCCTGCTGGTGGACTCTGGCGGACATTACCTGGAGGGAACTACGGATATCACAAGAACCATAGCGTTGGGGGAACTGACAGAACAGGAAAAGCAGCATTTTACGGCAGTGTGCCGATCCAACTTAAATCTTGCCAATGCCAGATTCCTGTATGGCTGCAGAGGCATCAATCTTGATATTCTTGCCCGGGGGCCTCTGTGGGATCTGGGGATCGACTACCGGTGCGGCACAGGCCACGGAGTTGGCCATATCTTAAATGTACACGAGGGACCCAACGGTTTCCGCTGGCGGATTGTTCCGGAGCGTAGCGACAGCGGTGTGCTGGAGGAAGGGATGATCACCACCGATGAGCCGGGAGTCTATCTGGAAGGAGAGTATGGCATCCGCACGGAAAACGAGCTGATCTGCCGGAAGGGGGAGAAGAATGAGTACGGACAATTCATGTACTTTGAGAATATCACCTACGCTCCCATCGATCTGGACGCGATCCTGCCGGAGGAGATGAGTAAGGCGGAGCGCCAGCGGTTAAATGACTATCACAGGATGGTTTACGAGACGCTGTCGCCTTATCTGACGGAGGAAGAATGCGCCTGGCTTAGGGAGTATACCAGGGAGATATAGGAGAATACTTTGATAAAGTAAAAAGCAGAGTTACCGGGAAAACGGCAGCTCTGCTTTTTCCTATAATCTCGGTGGATTACTTAACTTCTGCCCAGGAAATTCAAAATACCTCGCCGCATTCTCATAGCAGATGCCCTTTACAATCTCCCCCAGCGTCTCATAATCCTCGGGGAATTCCCCCTGCTCCACCCAGGTACCCAGAAGGTTGCACAGAATTCTCCGAAAATAATCATGCCGTGTATAGGACAGAAAGCTACGGGAATCTGTGAGCATCCCAACAAATCCAGACAGATTGCCCAGGTTGGCCAGGGAGGTCAGCTGTTCTTCCATACCAGTCTTGTGATCGTTGAACCACCAGGCGGAGCCCTGTTGGATCTTGGCCACCGCGGAAGCGTCCTGGAAGCAGCCTAAGATGGTGCCGATGGCGGCGTTGTCGTTGGGGTTCAGGCTGTAGAGAATGGTTTTTGGCAGGGCATGTGCCATGGCCAGAGCATTCAGGTAGTCTGCCATCTGGGCGGAGGGAGCGTAGTTGTTGATGCAGTCGTAGCCAGTGTCCGGCCCTAACTGTTCAAACATTGCGGTATTGTTGTCGCGCTTGCAGCCGTAATGAAGCTGCATCACCCAGTTTCGTCTGGCGTATTCCCTGCCTGCAAAGAGCATGAATGCAGTCTTAAATTGCAGTTCTTCTTCCCGGGTGATGATCCCGCCCTGCAGGCGCTTCGCAAAAATCCGCTCAATCACATCCTCAGATGCCGGAGCATACATGACGTATTCCAGGGCATGATCCGATACAACACATCCATGTTCGGCGAAGTAGTCCATGCGCAGCGTCAGGGCATGGCACAGCTCAGCGAAGGTTGCGATCGGAATTCCGGCAGCTTCGGACAAGGTGTGCAGGTAATCCGGATAAGTGTCTTTTTCAATATTCATGACCTTGTCCGGGCGCCAGGCCGGAAGCACCTGAACCTCAAAGGTGTCGTCTTCGGCCAGCTTCTTATGCCATTCCAGAGAATCCACCGGATCGTCCGTAGTGCAGATCAGAGTCACCCCGGATCGGCGGATGATATTTCGCACGGTCATGGAGGGCTGAGCCAGCTTCTCGTTGCAGAGTTCCCATACTTCCTGGGCCGTGTGCTTATTTAAGATGCCCGGATAGTCAAAATATTTCCGCAGCTCCAGGTGGCTCCAGTGGTACAGCGGATTGCCGATGGCCTTCCCGAGACATTCGGCCCAGCAGAGGAATTTTTCCTTGTCGGAGGCATCGCCGGTAATGAAGTGCTCCTCCACGCCGCAGGAGCGCAGAAAGCGCCACTTGTAGTGATCCCCGCCCAGCCATACCTGGGTGATGTTCTCGAAGCTGCGATCCACCCAGATCTCTCTGGGATTGATGTGGCAGTGATAGTCTAAAATGGGCATGTCCGCTGCGTAATTAAAATACAGCTTCTGTGCAGTCTCGTTAGACAGTAAAAAGTTTTTGTCCATAAATGGTTTCATGGTAGACTCCTCCTGTAAAAATATTTTGCGAATGGCACGAGTTTAACTATTGTAATGTACTAGCATCCCGTGGACGGTGTAGTTCCCCGCCGGATCAATGTCCCGGAAAAGACTGTCTTCCTGGGCATCTCCTCCCCGGCAAGCACTCCCAGTAAGGTGCGGATTAGCTGATGGGTCATAGCCTCCAGGCAGTTATCCACGGAGGTGAGCTCCGGTGTGCAGCAGTCCGTCAGCACGGAATTGTTATAACCGATTATGGCCAGATCCTCCGGAATCCGCAGACCTTTCCAGTGGGCATATTTCACAGCGCCCAGGGCCAGCATATCGTCTGCGGCAAGAATGCCGTGGAAGTGCAGGCCGCTTTCGGCGCTTTTGGCTATCGCGTCCGCAATCTGCCCGGGCCGGCAGTAACTGGACGGACAGTAGCAGATGTATTTTTCATAATCCGTCACCTTAGCCTTCTCCATGGCGGCGTGAAAGCCTTCCAGCTTTCGTTTTCCGCTGTAAGAATCCGAATTGTATAGATAAAGGATATCTCGGATTCCGGAGGCAAGCAGGGCATTGGCGGCATCCTCCATGGCGCCGGCGTCATCGCAGAGCGTGCAGTATACATTGGGGTGCTGGTAGGAGGCATTCAGCACCAGGACGGGAATCTGTGCGGAAGCATCCTTAATATACTGATTCTCCTTCTTAGTGGAACCAATAAAATTGGATCCAACCAGAATCAGGGCATCAATCTTCTTTGAGAGAATGAGATTGACATAATTCCTGCGGGTGTCCAGGTTGTAGCCGGTGCAGCAGAGCAGTGACTCGTAGCCGGCCTGCTGAAGCTCCTGCTCCAGATAATAGACAGCCTTCGCAAGGAACAGGTCGGAGGAGTCCGCGCAGAGGATACCAATGGTTTTTAGGGATTGAAGTCCCATGCCTCGGGCAAAGGCGCTGGGAGCGTAATCATATTCCTGTATGATATCCAGAATCTTCTGTCGGGTAGCGTCCTTCACCTTTCCGCTGCCGTTTAAGACTCTGGATACGGTGGCGGTGGAAACCCCAGCCTTCTTTGAAATGTCGTAAATGGTGAGTGCCATAGTCGGACCTCCTTAAAATGATAGCGCTTACATTTTTTTTATTATATACCATATTGAAAAATAAAGCAATATAGAAAATAATATTGACGAACAAGAAAAAATGTGATAAATAGAATGTAAGCAGTTACAATGCGAAAAGAAGAAAAAAGGGAGTTTAAGAAAAATCGTACTGTTGATTTGCGGCAATATGCTGCGGGACCGACAAAAAAGGAGGATGATCTGTATGGAGCAGATAAGCAAATCTATGACGGGAAAAAAGGAGCGCCCAATCCGGGTATTACAGTTTGGAGAGGGAAATTTTCTGCGGGCATTTGTGGACTATATGATTGACATTGCCAATGAGAAAGGAGTGTTTGACGGCGATATCGCCATCGTAAAGCCCATCGAGTTCGGCTCTCTGGAGTTGTTTCATCGGCAGGAGTGTCAGTACACCGTACAGCTTCGGGGGATTGTGGACGGAGAAGCAAAATGGCTGAATTGGGTGGTGACCAGCGTGGCGGACGCGGTGGACGCCTACAGTGAGTATGAGAGATACGCAGCCTTTGCCTGCTTGGACAGTCTGCGTTTTGTGGTATCCAACACCACGGAGGCGGGGATCGTGTATGACGATGGGGATCGGCTGGAGTATCTGCCGCCCAGGAGTTTTCCAGGTAAATTGACAAAGCTTTTGTATGAGAGGTACCAATATTTTAGAGGAAATCGTGACAAGGGCCTGATTATGCTTCCGGTGGAATTGATCGATGACAATGGGATTCGCTTAAAGGATTGCGTATGCATGCTGGCGGAGCGCTGGGAACTGGCGGAGGATTTCCTTGCCTGGATCAATGAGGCGTGTGTATTCACCTCCACGCTGGTGGATCGGATCGTAACCGGGTATCCCAAGGATGAGGATAAGACCCTTTGGAGAGAGCTTGGTTACCAGGATGAGCTGATGGTAACAGGGGAACCCTTTGCGCTCTGGGTAATTGAGAGTGAGCGGGATATCAGTGGTGAGCTGCCTCTTCCGAAGGCCGGACTGCCGGTGATCTTCACGGATAACCAGAAGCCTTATAAGCAACGGAAGGTTCGTATCTTAAACGGCGCCCACACCTCCTTTGTGCTGGCATCCTATCTTTGCGGAAATGACATTGTGCTGGAATCCATGGAGGATAAGCTGATTTTTGACTTTATGAAAGCTACGACTTTTGAGGAGGTGATTCCAACGCTGGCACTGCCACAGGAGGAGCTGGTGGATTTTGCGGAGTCGGTGATTACACGTTTCCGCAATCCTTACGTTAAGCATGGGTTACTGGCCATATCCCTGAACTCCGTGTCAAAATGGAGGGCACGCTGCCTGCCGAGCCTTCTTGGGTACGTAGAGAAGGAGGGCACGCTTCCGGTGCATCTGACCTTTTCTCTTGCGGCATTGCTGGCGTTTTATACGGGAAGCGAGATTCAGGATGGCGCGCTGATTGGACATCGGAGCGGGAAAGAATATCTTATCCGGGATGACGCTGGGGTGCTTTCCTTTTTCGCAGAAAACAGCGGCAGGGATGCAGAGTCATATACACACGCAGTTTTGACCAATACGGATTTCTGGGGACAGGACTTAAGCCTGCTGCCGGGACTGGAGGAGGCGGTGGCTTCTTATCTGTCGGATATCCGCAGTCTGGGTATGCGGGCAGCCATGGAGCGGGTCGCTGCGGCAGTGTGAAGCCTATTTCGAAGCGGTGGAGCAAATTGCTGTCGCGCGAAGTTCAGCATGAGCGTATGAGGAAAAGGACAAAAGTATAGGAGCGTAATCTAGATGAGAAGCTTTATTAAAATCCAAGGGGCTGACAATGTGGTTGTGGCCTTGCGGGAGATTTTGCAAGGGGAAAAGATTTCCGTAGACAATATGACAGTGGAAGCACTGGAGACGATTCCGGCCGGACATAAGATGGCGGTAAGAGATATTACATGTGGCAGTGGAGTCATCAAGTATGGCGCTATGATCGGTACAGCCAGGGAGGATATCCGGGCGGGGCAGTGGATCCATACCCATAATCTGAGGACGGCGCTGGGGGATTTGCTGGAGTACACGTATCAGCCTGTTTGCAAGGAAGAGAAAGAAGTGTATATACCAGTTGCTCAGGTGGAGAGGTCAGGGCAAGGTGACAGGAATGGGGGGGAAAGCCAGAACCAGGTGGATAGGGGGCATGTACAGCCGGAAAGAACATATTTTCAGGGCTTTCGGCGGTCAGATGGCAAAGCTGGCATCCGCAATGAGATATGGATCATTCCCACGGTCGGCTGTGTGAATGATGTAGCTTTAGCGTTGGCGCGATCCGCCAATGGGTGGTTGGCGGAGGATGCAAAGGAGGGCTGTGCCCGGGAAAAATGCACCGTGGATGGAGTCGTGGCGTTCACGCACCCTTATGGCTGTTCCCAGATGGGGGAGGATCAGGAGCATACGCGGACCATTCTCGCAGATCTGATCCATCATCCCAACGCCGGCGGAGTCCTGGTGTTGGGACTGGGATGTGAGAACAGTAATATCGAAGTACTAAAGCCATACATTGGCAATTATGACCCGGAGCGCGTCAGGTTCCTGGTCTGCCAGGATGTGGAGGATGAGCTGGAAGCCGGGGAGCAGCTGCTGAAGGAACTGATTGCCTATGCTGCAGGCTTTTTGCGTGAGCCAATCCCTGTCTCGGAACTGGTGGTTGGCTTAAAGTGCGGCGGCAGCGACGGCTTCTCAGGAATTACAGCCAATCCCCTGGTGGGAACCTTCTCCGACCTTCTGATTGCCCAGGGCGGAACCACGATTCTCACCGAGGTGCCGGAGATGTTCGGTGCGGAGACATTTTTGATGAACCGCTGCGCCAGCCGTCAGCTGTTTGACAAGACGGTGAAGCTGATTAACGATTTCAAACAATATTACAAGGACAATCATCAGACCATCTA
>CABQGZ010000092.1 GCA_902463835.1 uncultured Lachnospiraceae bacterium | reverse complement strand
ATTCGGAGAGAGGAATTGCGATCTCCAGATTGTAGACGCCGCTGGAAACCTCCCTGGAAGCTGACTTACAGCGATTTGCAATGCTGCCGGCCGAAAAATTAGCGCGGGAGATCCCCATCAAGCCGTCCTCCCCTACCACAATGCATTTAAAGGTATAGAAAATCCCAGCCTTGCCGTCCTTGATCTTTTTATTCGGGCTCAAATCAATCTGAAATTGCGCATCGGTAATATTTTCAATGTTGCTGGCCGTAATTCCCACATACAGATGACCTTCGTCCCACGCAAAGGCATATGTGGCATCGGGGAAATTGGCATTCTCTGTGGTTGGGTCTTTATCGGCAAGATTATAATAAAACAGACTCAGATTGGATCTGTTAAACGGCACCGCAGGCCCGTATTCCCCGCTGTTTACAACGCCGTCAATGGTCGGCGTGCCATACGCGGCAGTATACGAAGGGCTGGCTGCATTCACGTTCAAAGAAGAAAACGCAACCATACTGACCACTGCAATCGCCAAAAATATTTTAAAATGTCGTATCCTTTTCACCCTTGTACTCCTCCTTATTCTGCGTCGTAGGCGTAATTAAACCTGCCGTAGGGCATGGTATCGCCCAAAGTGTAGAAATCCGTAACATCCCCATAAGCGGTTCTGCTGTCCGCCCACTTAAAGCGAAGGCTGATCTCTGTCCCGGAGAGTCCAAGCACTGCTTTCGGCACGGCGATCATCATCTGGTTGCCATACACCCGGAAGCTTGCCTGCCCTGCCTCCGTAAAGCCTGCGCCATTGTATTTCGCAACCGTTGAACTGCCATCGGAAGAAGCGCTGTAGTTGACGATATACTCGTAGCCGTTCCAGGAATTGTCAAGTATGCCGTCGGTGTCCAGATACAGGTTCATCCAGCTTCCGGTGGTGTAGTCGTCCGTAATATCCTTTGCCGTCTGAACATAGAAATAGACATTGTCGCTGTCCTGGGTTACCTTCGCATAGATCATCTCATTGCGTCCGGTGGTGTTCACATACCGCTCCTCGCCATAGCCCAGGGCGTCTCTTCGGATTCCTCCCTCCGGCATATCCGCGTAGGTGGCGGAAATCGCGCTCCACTGGCTGAAATCGCCGTTGATGTCAATGGTCTTTTTCTCGGTCTGGGTCACTTTGGAACCTGTATTTTTGAATCTGCGGATATTTTCCACCATCTGCATATAGTAGTTGTCACCGAAGCCGCCCTCCATAGGTTCGATATCGCGGCTGAATTCCGGCGTCATAAGATCAAATACCGCCAGTCTGCCCTTATCCCGATATACGCCTGCCCGCCATTCGTTCCACTGAAGGATCAGCGCCGTCTCCGCGTCCGAATGGATGGCCGTATCCCATTCCTCCTGGAAATTGTAGCCATACAGAACGGAATCCTCTGTGATGTTATCATCCCCGTTGTGGTAGCTTCTGCCGCGACTGCCCCCCGTCTTTGACGTAAGTCCATAGAGCACATTGTCGCTCATAAAGCCGGAGGAGTTCTGGGCTACGGAAACCGGGATTACCCCGTGCTCCCCGTTGAAATCATAGCGTACTCTGGCAACGTCATTGAAGTCGATCCAGGGGTACGCGCCGTCCACATCCGCAATTCCAGGCCACTGGCTTGCTCGGAAGGTAAAGAAGTTCCGGCAGGAAGAGGGAAGGGCCGTGCCGATGATCAGCGGCTTGCCGTCCACCATATACCAGGTATCCGGATATTTGTTCTGCTCATAAATGTCGGAATAGATGGTCAGGATCGTGGCGACAGAATCCGTATTCGTGTAAAAAGCAACCTGGGGCGCATCCCAGCCCGCTTCCCTGTATTCGTGGAGCAGCTTCATCACCTTCAGCGCCTCCGTGGTGAAGGCCATCCCGTTGGTGGTGTCAAACACAAGGTAATCCACATCTGCATAGGTGAGCATCTCTATATGCTTTCTTAAAATGTAGTCGTCGCTTGTGTGGTAATACCCGAACATAGGCTTTGCCCACCAATAATGAAGACCGTAGCTCAGCTCATCGCCGGCATTCAAAACATCTTCGAATATCTGCGGCACCGTGGTGTCATCTGCGCCAAGTGTATAGAAGACAGCCACCTGCCTTCCATTGTCGCCGCTCCCTGCGGTAGAAAGTGTTCTGCCAACACCGTCTGTGGCAACTGTTGCATCCTTTGGCAGGATGGTGTCTCCGTTGACGGCGACGTAATCCTTGTCCCCTTCCGCGAGAATATTCCCGCCCACCATACTCTGGTAACGTGTTGTCTCCACCGTGCTCTGATACGGCCCTGGTTCCACAGTCACAGAGTCAGGCGCTCCAGCATCTTTCGCCTTGCCCGCCAGGGCCGCCGTCACGCCGACGGCCAGACAGCCGGCCAGGACAATTGCCATACTTCCCATAAAAACCTTTCTTTTCATAAAATCGCTCCTTTCTTTTGTTGAAAAATATATTTTACTCAGCCGACAATTCCGGCATTATCTATGGATTCCACGAATGCCCGCTGGGCAAAAATGTAAAGTACCGCAAGGGGCAATACTACCCAGAGTGCTCCAATGTTCTGCAGATTGCCTGCGATTGCCATCTGCGCTCCCACCCCCACCTTGTTGATGGCATTGGATAGAATATTCGTATCCTGGAAAAACAGCCCATTATATAGGGTGTCTGTCCACTGCCAGGAAAAGGAAAGCAAAAACACGGTGGTGAGTATCGTCGTCGCCGACGGCAGCATAATCCGAAAGAAGGTCTTGTAGACGCCGCAGCCATCGATGGCCGCCGCCTCGTTGAGCTCCTTTGGCATATTGATAAAAAACTGCCGTGTCAAAAATATGTAAAGACCGTTTTTAAAGCCGGTTCCGGTTGCCGCCATGAGGAAGGTGGGCCAGGGCGTATCAATCAGATTAATAAAACCGAAAAACGTTTTAAAGCGCACAAACAGCGGAACAAGAATGGTCTGCGGCGGTATGATCAGCATCAATATGACCATGGCAAAGAGCAGCCTGCTTCCCTTAAACTGAAACCGTGCAAAGCCGTAACCCACAACCGCTGCCACAGCCGTCTGCAAAAGCGCCACCACCAGGGAGATGATCAGCGTGTTCCCAAAGGCTCTCAGATAATCCATCTCCCCCAGCACCTGCTTATAATACTGCAAGGTCGGGTTCCGTGGAAAATACTCCACCGTGGGATCGATCAGGTCGTCAAAGCTCTTGAATCCGTTTATGATCTTTATAAGGAACGGATACAGAATCACATAGCAGATCCCCACAATAATGACGAGACGTACCGTGCACCACAACGCATTTTTTACTTTCGCGCGCAGCTTTTTCTTGTTTTTTATTACAGTAACCATCCTGTGACCTCCTTCCTACTTATTAATATACGTAATTCGTCTGGCAGTCATTTTGAATACACATAACAGCACCACTAAGATGATTGCAAAATAGACCCAGGATACCGCGGAGGCGTACCCCATCCTGTTCAGCGAGAACATCTGCGTCTGCACATACTTCAGCATTCCATAGGACGGGTTGGTAAAGGAGTCCACAATGGTATAAACCGTATTCACCAGGATCATGGGTGTGATCATGGGAAAGGTAATCTTCCAGAACTCCTCCCATTTGGTGGCCCCTTCCATTTTTGACGCCTCGAAGATGGAAGGCGATATTCCCTGCAGAGCAGACAGGAAGATCAGTATCTGTACGCCGGAACGATTGACAATGGTATAAGTGTTATCGATGGCGTAGGTGATGACCGAGGTGATGCTCTGGGGCAGGTTCATGGAGAGAAGCATTGCCTCCAGGTCAAAAAAGGAGGACAGCTTATCCCCACCGAAGGCGGAACCCACCGCGCTTCCCGCTGTCTCCACCATCGACGAGGCCGTGGCTGTATCCACTGCGGCAATGATGCCTGTGGAGAGAATTACCGGCAGGAAGAACAAGGTTCTTGCCAGACCGCGACCCGCGAATTTCTGGTTCAAGATGCTGGAGATGAAAAAGCTGTAAAACAAAATAATAATGGTATCCACAACGGTCCCCCGGATGGTGGTCAAGAGCACCTGGCGGTATTCCACATCCGAAAGAAACGCCGTCCGAAAATTTTTCAGCCCCACAAAGCTTGTGGACACATCCCCAAAGCCAATCTGCACGTCACAGAACGCGTAGTAAAAGGACTGTACCACGCAGGGCAGAAAGATGAACACCAGACCGATCAGCAGAGGCAAAATAAACACATAGCCATGCAGACCGTTGCGCTCGGTAAGTGATAAAGAAAAATGTCTGCGCTTTTTCATCGTGTCTCCCCCCTCTCACTGCACAGGAAAAATGAATTGCTTTCCACCGAGACGCTGCCATCCGACAATGTCTCTGCAGTCTTATTGACATAAGCCTTATATCCATTGGTATAAGTCACCCTGATCAGTCCGTTGGACAGAATAGTGTGATCCGCAATTACTGCGTCAGCCACCGCCGTGTAAAAATCCGTAAGGCGTTCATTCACCGCTTTGATTTCTTCCGTCCAATAGTCCGCCGACGCGCTGTAATAGCGTGTATATTTTGTGCTTGACAGCACCGCCATATCGCCTGTCAGAATCCGCCAGCTGGGATTCCCACCGCACTCAACCATATCCAGCAGGGCAGCTTCATAATTCTCCGCCTCGTTCAGCGGCGTTACCGAATAAGGCGCCATTCCGTGCAGAACCATCCCAACAAATGGGATTTCCTGATCCGCAAGCCCCGTGGTGCTGCTGCCTGTTGGAACATTGGTAAATGCATCGCCGTATTTTAACGCGTAGGCGTTCACGCCGTCCAATTTCAAACGAAGTCCGGACGCCTTCAGCTGTTCCAGCAGCCCGCAGAGAAGAACCTTGCTCTCCTCCCTGGGAACCCTGCGGCTCTCATTAAAATCCGAATACACAAGAGACGCCGCATCCTTCACCAGCAGATGATTGCTGTTGTATCCCTCATATGCCTTCCGAAATCCCGAACCAATCTTTTCATAGGACATGGGTGAGATCAAAAAGCTTCGCTCTTCTTCCTTCAACCTTCCGGTGGCGGGATTGTATACTGCACAGAAACCATATTTTTTATTGATGGATTTGGCAATATCCCTGTTGCTCTTGATTCCGTTGCCGCTTTTTGCCACCGTCTGAAAGGAAAGGGCCGGATAGACGTTTCCTTGTGCTAACAGATCATTGCGCTCCCGGTCAGAGCCCAGAGCTTTCACTGATTTCAGCTTCATCGGCGCACTGCCGTCCACGCCGCCGTTGAACATCCCCTCATAATTCACCTGCAGGTGTTCTGCCCCTGTATCGGAGATCCACTTCTGTACAGATGCATAATCAGAGGCTGCAAGAACTGCGTCTGTGGTAACACCCATCATCGTCTTCTCACCGGACAACGCACCCACAACATTCACATCTGCATACCAGTCCAGGCCTTCCTTTGCTGTCTGCAGTTCACCGGTGGCTGCCAGATACGAACGATAGTAGGCAGCCATTCCGCTGTAGGAGGCCCGGCTGTCATACAGCAGATGATAGCGCACTACATAGGGCCGCCCGGTGACTTCCTGTGAATATACGTAATTCTTATTGTCAGAGCCCTGGCCCGCGGACACCGTGCCCCGCACCCGGTAGTAAAACCAGGGCGCCATCATATTGCGCACATAGATCTGATTGGCGCGATGAACATCGACTCCGCTTATGGCATCCCCGCTCTCCACAATGGCAAATACCGACGCATCACCGGATTTGATTCCAAACACCGGGAAGGAGGAGGATGCGGACAGCTCAGAGGCGTACTCCTTTTCCTCCGCCTCGTCGTCGCCGTAAAAGACAACTCTTTGCTCGTCACTGCCAGAGGATATGCTGTCATTGTATACAAGGGCTCCCGCCCCGTCCATAAAGAACATATACCCCTCGTCCGCCGCCGTATTGGCACCAAAGCCAGGCAGAACCGAAACACGATTCAGATAGAAATCCTCCGGCTCACGGATATCGGAAATATCTACCGATACAAGAAGATCTGCCCCATCCAGGGTATAATGGATGGTAATCACGAAATTCGGTATGGTGGAGGCCAGCTCCCCGCTGACGCCCGCCTTTTGCTCCTCCTCGTCCACATCCGCTCTTGTATATCCCAGCTTTTTACATACCGCCTCGATGTTATCCGTCTGTATGTAGGTTGCAGAAGGGTTCAGCACATAGTACGTGCCGTCTTCACTTTTATTATAGGAAGCTTTCACTCTTCCCCAGCTGGAGGAGGAAAGCTGCTTCTCCTCGATGGCCTTCTTTGCCGCCTCCTCCAGCTTTTCATAGGCATCGGCAGAGATCACCGAGAAGATCACTCTGCTCTTCATATCGGTACCGAAGGAATATTTCACGGAAAGCGTGTTGTCATGAACCTCCGCGGTCACCTGATCCTTCTGTTCTCCGTCGTAACACTCAGGGTAGGAGGTGACGGTCACCCCCGCGTTATCGCTGCGGTAATAGTCAACTACCAGCTGCGAGTAGGCATACTTTTTCTGATCTTCCGAATAATTCTCCGCGTTCCCGTCATAGATTGCCTCATTGGAGTACCAGACTTTTCCGGTTCTTGTATCAATAAGCGCAATATCGTAGGTCGGTCCCATGTAAAGTTCCGCATATTCATTTGTGAGCATTTCTGTCATTTCCGAACGAACCTTCTCTGCCTGGGCGGTGTCCTGTGCCGGCAGTACTGTCTCCTCCAGAAAGCCTTCGGACCGCTGTACATATTCCGGAATGCTCCCGCTCTGACTGCCGGAGGAACACGCCGTGAGCGATATCGATAAGAGCACTGCCAAAGCATAGGCCATATGCTGTTTTCTTCTTTTTACAGGCAACATGTCAAAGCCTCCCTATCCTATAAATATCTGGCAGAAAATTCAGCAGCTACCGTTGTCAAGAAGCCTATCATCTGCTGAATCAGATTAAAAAACAAAAGTGCCACATACGCAATCACACACATTCCAAAGATGATGCAGATCACCATGACAAGACCCTTTCCCAGGGAATAATTGTGTGCCATCAATATACTTACCAGCAGCAGGAACGCAGTCCATATAACCGCAAAGGTACCAATCGTTGTATAAAACGCCCGCTCGTTGTTCACGAACAGATTGCTCAGCGGAATCAGCAGAAGCTCACTGATGATAAGGGGGAGCAACGCATATCCCGTTGCCCGGTAGATATCCCGAAAGGTGCCCTCGCCGTCGAAGAGACAGGTGAAGCCCCAGTTGGCAATACAATAGCAAAAGAACAATGCCAGAACCGTGAATATCTGCCTGAATGCCTGGAATTCTCCCCGGTCGTAGGAATTGAACAGATATCCCGTCATATAACCTGACAGCACCGAAAGCAGCGTGTAGAGTACCAGCAGAAAGGTTGCCGCCCTCACACTGCCCCTGCCCTCGTGCTTGATATCCCAAAACCCTTTAAAAGGCCGCACGGCAATATAAAAACCATATTTTATTTCAGACAAGAATTCTTTCATCTCAGGCTCCCTCCACTTCACCCTTCACATAGCGATAGACTTTTTTCCCAAAACGCCATACAGCCAGCAGTGACGCGATACATAAAATTGAAATAAAAATCACCGGAAAGACCGTCTTCATGTTCTCTTTTCGCAGAAGCTGTTTCGCCTTTGAATAGTTTTCTTTGTCGCCTGTCAGCCGGAAGCACTCCATGGCCTGCTCATATTGGCCGTCACTCAAATAGGACTGTCCAAGGCCCACAAAGGCATATTCAAAATTGCGGTTGCAGGACGCAACGTCGCGCCAAAGTGCGTAGGCTTCTTCAAAATCGCCGTTGTACTGTGCCGCCACTGCCTCAAATACCATTCTCCCGTAGGCGGTAGGCTCATACACAAACAGCTTTGCCGCCTGGGCGTCAAGAACAACAAGACTGTCCCCTGCATAGGTAAAGGAAGATACCCGCCCAAAGCCAGCACCTGTTCCTCCACCAAAAGCGCAAAGCAGATTTCCGTTGCTGTCATAGGCGAAGATATGGCCGTGGGCCGCATCCAGCATGGCGTACATGCCATCGGTGGTGTAGGCCACATCCACTATTTTCGAGCATTCCGTTTCGTATTCCAGATCCCCCATGGGAGCACAGAAACCGTTTCGTTTCAGCACATCACTGCCCATGGTATTCAGCTTCTTGATGGGCGTCACCGATCCGCTGGTGTCGTGGGACTGGATGGCCGCCTCCATCTTCTCCGCATCCAGGGTTCCGATGGTGCCATAGACGAAGCCCTCCTCATCGATGGCAATGTTGTTGTATTCCGTGGGCACATACTGCTCCATTTTCGCCAGCTGCTCCTGGGTGGAAAACCTGCGCCACAGCATCTGCACGATGTTGTACTGCACCTTCGGCGCACCCATATAGCCCACAAAGCTTCCGGCGTCATCCAGCTGTAAGATGCCCAGATTATAATTTCTTGCCACCACGTAGATTCTGCCCGATGTATCCACGGAGAGCTTTATGGGATTGAAGGCTGCATCCTGGCTGACGCCCGTGAGATTCTTTGGCTTTTCAATCTGGAGCAATACATTGCCCGCGCTGTCGCATTTTAAGATCCGGTTGTTGCCGGTATCGGCAATATACAAAGTCTCCGCCTCATCCACATAGATTCCCTCCGGCACATGGAGCGTTGTCACAGAGCCGTCCGGCAGCCCGAAGGACGAAAGCACGCCCAGCTGCCGATAATCACTGTCATAGATCAGAATGCGGTCGTTATTGGTATCCACCACATAAAATCTGCCGGAGCCACTGTAGAAAATATCCTGCGGGGATACCGCACTGACCCCATCTGCTCCAAGTGAAATCTCACGGGTCACCGTGTACGCCCCAGGCGACTCCACCGCCTCATTCTTTCTGGTATAAAGATAGGACTCTGCTGAAACATCTACAGACGCAAACATCGAAACCGCAAGTGCCGCAAGCGGAGCCGCAATCCATTTTCCGGGTCTCATAACAGTCCCCCTTTCCAATCCTCATTAGTCTTTTATGCCCGAAGACGCCATTGTCTCCACAATATTGGACTGTGAGATAACAAAAAACAACAGCGGCACCAAAAGCATTACTACCGATACTGCCGCGCCCACGCCCTGCCTTGCGATCCCCGCAGAGACAATCTGCGACATGGCGTAATTCAGCGTCTTCCTGTTTTCCGTATAAATATAAGGCGTATTTCCCACGGTCCAAAGTGTCTGTACGGAAAACATTGCAAGGGTCAGCCATCCCGGCTTCACCATGGGAAAAACAATCTTAAAGCATTTCACCAACTCACTGGCTCCGTCAAGGTCCGCGCTCTCCAGCAACGAAGGATGAACCATCTGCTCCATAAACTGCTTCATCAGAAACAGCCCCAGAGACGATCCAAACGCCGGTAAGATCAGCGCCAGCGGATTGTCCACAAGATGCAGCTTCGACATTACGATAAAGGTGGGGATCGCTGTAACCGAAGCGGAAAACATCAGCGAGGTCTGGATGACCTTGAAAATGAACCGCGAGCCCGGGAAACGGTAGCAGGCCAGCGGATATGCGCACATGGTGGCCAGCGCGATATGGCCGACGCTTCCTACCAC
>CABQGZ010000091.1 GCA_902463835.1 uncultured Lachnospiraceae bacterium | reverse complement strand
TGCTGGCAGGATGCGGCGGCAAGACCAACCAGGGGGATTCCAACAATGGTGGAAATGAAGGCAACAATGGCGGCAGCAAAGAGAAGGTGACATTGACACTTGCCGCTTCCCAGAACTGGATCGTGGATGTGGATCGGGAGCTGGCAGAAAAATTCGAGAAGGAGACCGGAATCGCCATTGATTTTCAGTTAAGCCCCGATGATCAGTATCAGACCATCATCAAATCCAAATTGAACACCGGAGAGGGACCGGACATCTTCATGTCCTATTCTGGAACCAAGCTGCGGGATTACAATCCCGAGAAAAATGTAGTGGATCTGTCAGGCGAATCCTGGGTGTCCAAGCTGGAGAAATGGGCCATCGATGGAAATTCCATAGGCGGTAAGCTGTATGCACAGAATACGGCAGGTGTGGATGACACCAACGGCGTGCTGTATAAGAAATCCGTATTTGAACGGCTTGGCATCAAAGTCCCCACTAATTATGAAGAATTCAAGGGCGTCTGCGATAAGCTGAAGGAAGCAGGGATTACACCGGTATATGAGTTTGTAAAGGATCTGTGGCACACCCATTACTGGATGGAGGGTGCAAGCGCACTGGCACTCCAGAGTGAGCCGGATCTCTATGAGAAGCTGAATACAAACAAGATGGGCTTTGCCGATGTGCCGGAATTTGTAAAGGCGATGGAACAGCTTCAGGAGATGGAAAAAGCAGGATATTTTGGTGAAAACCATATGTCTAACATCTATGATAATTCTTATGCGGCATTGGAAGATGAGACATACGGAATGATTATCATTCATGGTTCCTATCCCAATGAGATGAAGAACAATATCGATACCATCAATCCGGATGACTATAGTATGTTCCCAAGTCCGCTGGTAGATAATCAGTATATAACCCTGACGGCAGGCGGAACAGCCAGATGCATCAATGCAAACAGCAAGCATGTAGAAGAGGCGAAGAAGTATTTTGATTTCCTGGCACGTGAGGATAATCTGAAGCGGTTATATGAGGCAAAGACGACTTATGTATCTTCTTCCGTAGCAGGAATCGAAGCAAGCCCCACACAGGCATTCAAGGATCTGCGTGCGATTGCAGCAGGCGAGGCACAGGGCGCAGAGGCAAGCGTACTGTTCTATGACGGCGGCAAGATCAGCGAGCTCTGCCAGGAGATGTTTGTGGGCAGTCTGACACCCAAGCAGGTGCTTGAGGAGTTTGACAGCCACAGAAGAGCGCTTGCAAAGGACGCAGGTCAGGAAGGGTTCTAATCGAATCAGGGAAGTTCCCAAGGAGTTAGCGGCAGGAAGCACGAGGATGTGACAACTACCGTTTGACAGAAAACAAAGGTATGGGAGGGCGTGGCTTGGCCATCCCTCCCACTTTTACGGCCTTTTTCAGGCAGAATAAGATAGAAATAAGGAGAAAAGCTATGAATTACAAAAAAGTCTATCCCTTTTATTTTTTGATCATTCCGCTGGTTCTGTATGTGGGATTGTTCATCCTGCCAAGTGCAATGGGACTGGTGCTGTCCTTTACGGACTGGAATGCAATGAATGATGAGATCCATTTTATTGGACTCTCCCATTTTAAAGATATTTTTACCAACTCAAGATACGTGATCGTGATAGTGAATACCCTGATCTTTGCAGCGGTGACCACGGTATTTAAAAATGTCATCGGATTCTCCATGGCGCTGGCACTGAACAAGGGATTTAAAACAAGAAATCTGCTGCGGACCATCTTCTTCTTCCCGGTGATGCTGAGTCCGCTGATCATTGGTCTGGTATTTAAGTCCATCTACAATCCACAGTATGGTATTGTCAACGGACTTTTACGGACCATCGGACTGGATGTGCTGGCTAAGGACTGGCTGGGAAATACGGCCACGGCTCTGGGCGCGGTGATCGCAGTGGAGATCTGGCGTCTGGTTGGTCAGAATATGGTGATCTACATTGCCGGCCTCCAGGCCATCTCAGAGGATTATCTGGAGGCGGCGGATATCGATGGAGCGGGCAGGTTCCAGAAGCTTCGCTATGTGATCATTCCCCAGATGCTGCCCTCCATCACCATCAACCTGGTGCTGAATCTGATCGCAGGGCTCAAGGTGTTTGACCTGGTGTTTGTGCTGACCAACGGCGGACCGGCCAGAGTGACAGAAGTGCTCAATACCCTTGTCTACAAGGAGTACAGCTCCGGGCGCTACGGCTTCTCTACCGCGCTGGGATTGATTATGTTCATATTCACCTGTATCGCAGCATTTTCCGTATTGAAGGCAATGTCAAAGGAGGAGGATTAGAATGGCAAAACGCAGAAAAATCATGACTGTGATCAAGGCGGCAGTGTTCTGGCTTCTTTCCATACTTGTCTTCGTGCCCCTTTTGATCATCGTGTTCAATTCTTTTAAAACACAGGGAGAATCGGTGTCCATGGAATTCTCTCTCCCCACCCAGTGGGTGTTTGGAAATTACCTGGAGGTGCTGGAAAAGGTAAATATCTTTCAAGCATTTTCCAATAGTTTAATGATCTCCCTTGGAACGGTGGTAATTGCCACCACCGGAGCAGCTCTTGCCTCCTTTGTCATGGCAAGACGGCGGTCAAAGCTTTATAAGCGGATCTATCTCTTCTTCCTGGTGGGGCTTGTGGCGCCCTTGAATATGGTGCCGGCGGTGCTGGTGTTGCAGAAGCTGCACCTGATGAACTCATTGATCGGATTGATCCTGTTGTATTCAGCTCTTGTGACGCCTTTTACGGTATTTCTATACTATGGCTTTATCGGATCGGTGCCAAGAGAGATTGATGAGGCAGCCATCATTGACGGCTGCAGGCCTCTGACATTGTTTGGCAGAATTATCTTCCCGTTGTTAAAGCCAGTGACTGTGACAGTGGTCATACTGAATTTTATGAACGCATGGAATGATTTTATCACACCCTTTTATGTGATGAACGATTCCACAAAAATGCCTTTGACCACCATGGTTTACAGCTTTTTCGGACAGTTCCAGAGGAGCTGGAACCTGGTGTGTGTGATCATGGTGATGATCATTGTGCCAATTATCATTGTCTATGCCATCGGGCAGAAATATATCATCGCAGGTATGACGGCAGGTGCGGTGAAGGGTTAGATGCCAGCCTGGCGGAACATGGATGAGACGGTACATTTACACCGTATTTTGGAAAGGAGATTGTTATGAGACAGTTGAGATTAGGATTGATAGGAGCAGGAGAGCGCGGCGCCAATTGCTACGCTCCCTATGCATTGAAATATCCCGCGGAGGCAGCATTCGTCTGCGTTGCGGAGCCCCTTGCGGACCGTAGGAATGCCTTTGGCGATAGACATGGGATTCCGGCAGAAGCCCGGTTTACAGACTGGAAGGAGCTGCTGGAGAAAGACTACGAGCTGGACGGCCTGATCATTGCCACCCAGGACAGGCAGCATTATGAGCCAGCCATGGCGGCTATTGCAAAGGGTTACAATCTGCTGCTGGAGAAGCCCATGGCGGAATCGGCGGAGAAGACAAAAGAGATAGTGGACGCGGCGGAGAAAAAGGGAGTTCTTCTCATGGTGTGTCATGTGCTGCGCCACACGCCGTATTTTCGAGCCATGAAGCAGGCCATCGACGAGGGGAAGATCGGTGAAGTTCAATCCATCCACCACATTGAAAATATCGGTTACTGGCACTTTGCTCACAGCTACGTGCGGGGAAACTGGCGCGACAGCGAGGAGACAACACCTATGATCGTGGCAAAATGCAGCCACGATACGGATATCATGAATTATCTGCTGGGAGGAAAGAAGTGCAGGAGAATATCGTCCTTTGGCGCGCTGTCCTATTTCCGGCCGGAAAATGCACCGGAAGGAGCAACAGAACGATGTGAGGATTGTCCCCACAATAAGACCTGTATGTATTCCGCCTACCGCTATCTGGAGGATCGGAAGCAGCACAGAGCTTTGAAGGACATTGTAATGCGCACCGAGGACAATGATGCTTTCTTAAAACATATGCTGTCCACGCCCTATGCCCGCTGTGTCTACCACTGCGATAATAATGTGGCAGATCACCAGGTGGTAAACATGGAGTATGAGGGTGGGGTCACAGCCTCCTGGCAGGCCAGCGCTTTCACCATGGAGATCATCCGTCAGACAAAGATCATGGGAACAAAGGGGGAGATTGAGGGCTGCATGGAGGACGACGCCTTCGTCATCAGGGATTTTGCCACAGGAAATCAGACAACTGTGAAAGTGCATACGCCAAAAACATTGCATTCCGGTGGGGACGAGTGTATCATGGAGACTTTTACAAAGGCCATTCGCAATCCAGGAGAGCAGAATCTGATGTACAGCGCCAAGCTGTCCCTGCAGGGCCATGTGATGGCGTACGCGGCGGAGGAGTCCAGAAGAAATGGCGGAAAAGTGATAGAACTGTAAGGAGGAGGAATGGAAATGAAACAAAAGATGATGAAGCGGTTTTTGGCAGGGATGCTGGTAACCAGTGTGATCGCAACAACTGGGGTCATACCGTCTGTAAAAGCAGAAGAGCCGGTGCAGAATCAGAAGGACGCGCAGTGGGAAGAAATCTCAGACATTATCAATTCGTTCTCTGCGAAAGCGCGGTGGACGTCGCCGAATTACGGTACCGTGTATTCAGACCATCTGCCGGATTCGGCGCTGCTTGGGAATGGAAATACGGGAATCACTTCGGCTGGGAACGAGACAGAGAAAACATACCTGATCTCGGACGGTGGGTTTTGGAGTGACAACACAAGAACCTTCGGATTTTCCAATGGACGGTCGCCCCAACTGGTAGCCGGTGGTGGAATCACCATACGGCCGGTGGAAACGAGCCCTGAGGTGGAAGTAAAGCATGAGTATAACAAAGTGTACGGCAGACCCGTGGCAGCGAGCAGTGGACAGGATACAGCATCCCTGGCGGTGGGAGGCGTCTACCGGTACGCAGATGAGACAAAAAAAGCAAAATTTGAAGGCTGGGTATCTGAGGTTGGACAGGAACAGTACCTAACGGTAGACATGGAGACAGAAACACGCTTTAACCGGTGGACGGTGAAGCATAATAATTATACCGCAGGAAACGGGCAGGAGCTTAATACATCCGATTTTTCACTGGAGTACAGCCGCGATGGAAAGAGCTGGATCACGGCGGACACGGTGACAGGAAACACAGCGGACGAGACAGACCGAAAACTGTTTTACACCACGTCTGCCAGGTATGTGCGGCTTCATATCACAAAACCTTCCCGGGAGGATGCTTCTGTTGGGCGGGCAAGAATCAGTCAGTTTGAAGTGTACTGCGACGACAACTATGGGGAGAGTCTCGCGACGCCGGAACAGGGCGCGACTGTGACGGTCTCTTCGGAACCTTACGGTGGAAAAGATAACATTATCAACAATGTGTGGGAAAAATTAAAAGACGGCTTTAATGATTACAGCGGCTGGGTGAGTCTCCATAAAGCCATGCCCCAGTGGGCACAGATCGATCTTGGATCGATAAAGACCTTTGACGAGTGGGGCATCGTACACGCGGGAAATGAACTTCTGGTACAGGATCTGTATCAATCCGGAAATACAAACGCGGATCATCATACCAGCTTCCCCACTGGTTATCGGAGATTTAATCCCAGAGATTTCAAGGTCTCTTACAGTACGGACGGAAATGAGTGGAGCGTGCTGGAGAACTTCAGCGGAAACACTCTTGGACTGAATTCCGGCAGATTGGATTCTCCGGTTACGGCGCGGTATATCCGGTTTGACTACACTGTAGGCGAGCAGTATAAGTCGGGAACAACCACAGTAGATACGAATCAGAGAGCGAGAATCGCGAAGGTATTTGTATTTGATAATCAGAAAAGCAATTTTTACAAGATGACAATGGAGGAGTACCCAGAGAACCCTGGTGCGGGTGGCTCTCAGATCGTGCCTGCACCCACAGTTGATTTTTTGGAGCAGCTGGATATCGCAAAGGCAGAGATCAATACGGATATGATGATAGGCCAGGTCCCGCTCCATTTTAACACATGGCTTTATCCCAATGAGGATATTTTCGTGATTCGGCTGACCTCTGGCGGAAATGAAAGCCAGACGGTAGATGTGAATGTGTGGGGGAAGGAGTCCCTGCCCAGCCTCACGCCGGCTGCCAATGTGGATATGGATAAGACGCATCCTATGATGGAGTCTTTGTCCGGTGTTGATGGAGACGTGGTGTGGGGTTCAAGAACTACCAATGTGGCAGACGACGTGATGAAAGACGGCACGGTATATAAGGCAAGATGGATGAGTGAGATTGCGATGGCTGCAAAGGTGATTGGAGGCGAGAACCCATCCTACACCAACAGCGGTAATGAAGGAAAGCTGCGTCTGACGATTCCGGCCGGAGAGACCGTGACGATTGTGACGGGAATCCACTGTGAAGAAAATCAGAAGCCGGATGCGGAAAATGGCGCAAAAGGGATTGCCGTGCAGAAGGCGATAGACAAGATCAGAGCGATTGATACGGCAGATGAGGTGGACAGTCTGTATGCGGAACATCAGAAATGGTGGCAGGATTACTATAAGCTTTCCTATGCGGATTTTGGCGATGTGAACTTAAACAGGCTGTATTACGGATCCCAGTATCTGTTCGGATGCTGTACAAGGGAAGGACAGACGGCGCCGGGGCTATACGGTGTGTGGACCAACAACGACAGGATGAAATGGCAGGGTGATTACCATCTGAACTATAACTTCCAGTCCCCCTATTATGGTTCTTATTCCAGCAACCGGCTGCGGGAATTTTCACAGCCGATGTTTGAGATTTTTGCCAGAAATATCGACAAGGGTCTGGCGAGCGCGGCAAATCCAGATGCGTTAAAGAGTATTGAAGCGAATTGGTATTGGGCCACCAGGGAGGATCTGCATGAGGGCATCCAGGATGCAATTTTGTATCCGGTGGGCTTGAAACAGTACGATCAGCCATTTTCCAATTCATTTTTGAATCAGACCATGAACGCCCTGTTCTGCTCTGCTCAGATACTGTCGTACTATCGGTATACACTGGATGAGGACTGGCTTTTTGAGAAGCACCAAACGCCGGAGGGCAATACGTATACACTGTATGATTTTCTTGTCTACAATGCCAATTTCTATGCGAAGTGGCTCGAGAAGAAGGGCACAAGAATTGATGAAGAGTATATTAAGGACAGCCCGTCCTGGCCCACAGGACATGCTTTGACCACCAAGCACTCGAAAAATTATACAGATAAGTATCCGGATTATACGGAAGATATGGGGGATGATTATTGCTACGTTCTCTACGATGGCGCTCATGAGGGCAGCTTTGACTTTAACCCAAGCGTAATGACGGGCGGAGTGAAGAACCTGATGGATGGGCTGATGGAAATCGGCAGGGAGCATGCGCCGTCTTCCGAAAAATATGAGATGTGGAAGGATATCTCCGACCATATCGTCGGACCGGAGGTAACTATTTTCAACTACAACGGCAAGGAAATCTTCGGGCTCTCGGAAGACCGGGGAATCCGTCCCGTCTCCGCGCCGGTAAATATGGAATTTGTACATCCTGGAGACCAGTTGGGCTTTAATTCAGATCCCTATCTGCTGCAGGTGGGAAGGAATTCCATGGATGTGGCAAACTGGTCAAGTGTCAACAGTACGCCCAAGGCGTCTACCATGGCGGCAAGAGTTCAATATGATACCAATAAGCTGGTAAATAATATCAATACCTATGTCATCAATAAGATGAAACCGAATTTCTATGTGGATGACAATACCCATGGATGGGAGAAGGTAGGTGTGGTAGAGGCATTGAATAACATGCTGGTTCAGTCTGACGGAGGAATCATCAAGGTGTTCCCCGTGTGGAGAAGCAATTATAATGGAAAGTTCTCCACTGTCCGGGAAAAAGGTGCCTTCCTTGTGTCATCCGAGATAAAAAATAATGTGGTACAGTATGTGGAGGTGTTCAGTGAGAAAGGTTCCAAGCTGAATCTGGTGATTCCGTGGGATGTGGATAAGAATGACACACTCCTTTACAACACGGAGACGGAAGAAATCATTGACTATGGTGAGATACAGGTGACAGAGAATTCCGGTGATCCGTATATCTCCGTACCTACCAGCGAGGGTGGAAATTATCGTCTGGTTCGGGTGACAAAGGAGACCGGAAAGGCACCGGAGATGCCGCAGAATCTAAGCGTAAAAACAATTTCAGCCGATTCGATAGTTTTAGACTGGGAGGTATCTGATCAGGAGACTGAGAGGGTAGGTTATATTGTGCGGTACTATGAAGAGGGGCAGGAAACTCAGGCTAGGGAGATCCGGACAGAGGAAACTTCCGTTGAGCTGGAGGGCCTGAAACCTGGAACCGCGTATGTTTTTGAAGCGTTGGCGTATTACTTCTATAAACCCGAGATGGTATCCGAGGCTGCCACGGTAAAGGCTGCTACCGTACCAGACCAGGGAATTCGCACGTTGCTGGCGGTGGACGAGAATGCGGGCGGACAAATCAGCAAGCTGAGGGTAGGCGCTCTGCCCAAGGAGCTGGAGCAGCTTTTGCCCAAGACGGTAAATGCGCTTATATATGAAGCGACAGGCACAGTGGAAAGCACAGAAGTGAAGGTCATCTGGGATATCAGCACTGTGGATTACAGTACGACCCGGCCACAGGTGATCGTAGGACAGATTGACACCAAGGACTGGATTGCGAATCCCCATGGCTATACTGTGAAATGCCAGCTGTGTCTGCACGATCTGACGGTGGAGCTTGTCAGTGCGGAAACGCAGAAGTTAAACACGGTACTTGATATGACATCTCTCGGCTCATCAGACTGGGTGAGTGTACAGAGAGGTGGAGATTCCCTTTGGAATCAGAAGAGCGACAGTGATCTTATCAGTGCGGTGGAGTCTTTTAAGCCGGGCAATTCCTTCTCCAGCAGCAGCGATTTCTGGTTGTTGTCAAAGTTTGAGGACGGTACGAATCCGGCTCAAAAGGATGAGTCAACAGAATTTGCAAAGACAACCACAGGCTCAGGAGGAGCAGTCTTTATTCGAAATCAGGGAAATGGCTTTTCTTTTACCGTGGAGTCACAGCCATATGAACAGACCTTAATGGTATGGGTCGGCGGGAACCGTGCAGTGGGAGAACTGACGGCAGCATTTGACGATCAGGAAGTCAGTGTGAGCGATACGATGGACACGCGAATTGATAAGGTCAGTGGTATGCTTGCCGGAGCTCACAATACGAACAAGGGAGGAAAGGTATTCACCCTGAAATTTAAGGGCACCAAGGCAGGAGAAAAGCTGCACGTGACGTACGTAATGAAGGAGGACCTCGCAAAAGGGGAAGGTCAGGTGATTCTCAAAGCAATTGCTTTGAGCGGCGAACCTGAGGAAGAAAATAATGCTGCCGTTGAATTCCTGGGAGGTTCTCTCCGGATGGATTATACGGATTATGCCCAGACCAGTCTTAGGTTTGGCTATGAGATCAAGCTTCCGGAGGGAGCAGAGCTGAACACCTGGTATTGGGATTACAGTGTGAACGGACAGCCGGAGCTGACTAGCCGTCTGAGGGGTCATAATATGATCATACATGAGGATGGCAGTATCACCTCCAATCTGGTGATC
>CABQGZ010000090.1 GCA_902463835.1 uncultured Lachnospiraceae bacterium | reverse complement strand
ATTTTTTATATCGTAAACCTCATCCTTGAAAATGAGGCTGTTTACGTCCGCAGTTGCCTTGAACAGCAGTACATCCCGATACCAGATCATCAGAAGATCGAAGTAATCGTTGATCTGAAGCTTGTAATCGCTGATCTGTTTGACGGCTTCCATCATCTCGTGCAGCTCAATATCCTTAATCCGCTTGACCAGCTGGATGGCGGAATCTTTCAGCTGGTTAAAATCGTCGTTTCCGGCCAGCTGGATGGCTTTTCCCACATTTCCCTGGGCAAAGGCGGTGCACACGTCCGCCTGGTAGTCCGGCACCATGAGGTGCTGCATCAGGTATTTTTTTATCTCCGCGTCGGGAACCACCTTCAGGTTCAGTGTGATACACCGGGAGAGAATGGTGGGCAAAAAGGCGTCCGCATTGGTGGTGAGCAGCAGGATCACGCCGTAGGCCGGCGGCTCCTCGATGGTTTTTAAGAGGGCGTTCTGGGCCTGCTGATTCATTTTCTCCGCCTCGTCAATGATGTAGATCTTGTAAGGGCTGGCGTAGGGCTTGATGGTAATGTCGCTGTTGAGCTGCCGGCGGATATCGTCCACGGAGATGGTGTTGGGTTTCTCGTGGGTCAGGTAGATGATGTCCGGCTGGTTCCCGGACTGAGCCTGTCTGCAGGAGTGGCAGCTCATGCAGGGATTCTCTCCCTTCGCCTCACACTGCAGAGTCATGGCAAAGGCCTTTGCCAGCATCATTTTCCCGGAGCGCTCCGGCCCGTTAAAAATGTAGGCGTGGCTGACCTTGCCGTAGGCGATGGCCTTCCGTAAGTGCTCAATAATCTGTTTGTGACCGATAATATCCTGAAATCCTGCCATATCATACCTCTGTGTTGGTGGGTGGCTCCTGACACGATTCCCGGCAGGAGTGGTTGTGTTGTCTGGCAGAAATACATGAAAATCTGTCAGTGGTGTATGCTGCGGATTAGCCGACAAGGTTCTCGTTTATATAGGTAGCAATCCCAGTTACCGTTTCATCCAGCTCCCGATTGAAGAACCGGTGTTCAATCCCGGCGGCAGCCAGCTTCTCTTCGGAAAAATCCTGCTCGTCCGCCAGAAACCGGCGGCAGAGCTCCGCGTACTTTGGCGCTTCCTGGATCCGTTCCCGATCCAGCGCCCGCTGCAGGCGAATTCCGTCGTCCACGCAGATATAGATGGGAACCAGCTTCTCCTGGCCGAAATATTCCTGCATTTTTTTGTAGGATTCCAGCGTGCCGATGATGAGATAACTGTTGTGGGCGAGGTCGATCTGGTCGTCATCCGCCGTAAAATATTTCCAGATTCCATGAACGGTGTCGTAGGCACGAAGCTCGATGATCTTCCCCGCCTGCTCCAGCGCGGCAAGCTCCGCCTCGGTGTAAAAATAGTATTCTACGCCATGGGTCTCGCCATTCCTTATAGGGCGGGTGGTGCAGGGGATGATGGTGTGAAGGGGGAGCGTATCCTGCTCCAGCAGTTTTTTATATATGGTATCTTTTCCCGATGAACTCTTTCCCATCAGGCAGAATATCTTTCCCATGGTGTGTTCCTTTCGCAATCTCTGGACTGATTCACTGAAAAAAGTATAGCACAGGTGGTTCGTTTGGGCAAGAATAATCTTGGGGAGTTATCACTTGTTATTTTTTCGCGGCAATGATATAATGAGCGCAAGAGAGCCAACAGGCTATAATGGCTTTATTTAAACCGGGAAAGGGCAGGACGGCCTTATTTGAGGGAGGAGCGGGGCAGATGGAGCGCACAATGAGGAAGAAGCTTCCCATAGGAATTGAGAATTTTGAAGAGATAAGAACGGAAGGATTTTACTATATTGACAAGACAAGTATGATCAGAGATCTGCTCCACAACTGGGGGAAGGTAAATCTGTTTACCCGTCCCAGACGTTTTGGAAAATCTTTGAACATGAGCATGCTGAAAAGCTTCTTTGAGATTGGTTGTGACAGCACTCTGTTTGAGGGGCTGGAGATTTCAAAGGAAAGAGAGTTATGCGAAGAATACATGGGGAAGTTCCCGGTGATATCTGTTAGCCTGAAGGGCGTCAGCGGAAAAACTTATGCCACCGCCCGGGCAATGATGTGCACTGTGATTGCGCAGGAAGCTTTAAGATTTCAGAAACTTTTGGAGAGTGACAGACTGTCGGAAATAGAACGGCAGCAGTATGCGAGACTGGTTGCCAGCAATGGAGAAGGATTTTCCATGTCGGATGCAGAATTGATGAGCAGTCTTTTAACCTTGTCTATTTTACTGCAGAAGCACTATGGGCAGAAGACAATCATTCTGATTGATGAATACGACGTTCCCCTGGATAAAGCCATGCAGGCAGGCTATTATGAGGATATGGTGAATCTGATCCGCAATCTTTTCGGTCAGGCTTTAAAGAGTAATGACAGCCTGCAGTTTGCGATTCTGACCGGATGCTTAAGGGTATCGAAGGAGAGCATTTTTACGGGGGTGAATAATCTCAAGATCTTATCCATCACGGATGTGGAATTCGATGAATATTTTGGATTCACGGATCAGGAAGTGCGCAAACTGTTGGATTATTATCAGTTGTCGGAGTCTTATGATACAGTGAAGGAGTGGTATGACGGATACCATTTTGGAAATGTGGACGTGTACTGCCCGTGGGATGTAATCTGTTACAGCGATAAGCTGAGGGCGAAGCCAAACGCGCAGCCGGAAGCGTACTGGATAAATACCAGTGGCAATGACATTGTCCGCAGCTTTATCGAGAAGGCAGATACCGGTGGCACAAAACGGGAGATTGAGCGGCTTGTTGCGGGGGAGGGGATCAAGAAGGAGATACATCAGGAGCTGGTTTATCGGGAACTGTATGATTCTGTTGAAAATATCTGGAGTGTATTGTTCATGACCGGGTATCTGACCCAGCGCGGAGAACCGGAGGGAGACGAATATCAACTGGTGATCCCCAATCTGGAGATCCGGAAAATATTTACAAAGCAGATTATGGAATTTTTTAAGGATACTGTCCAAAAGGATGGTGCGGCGCTTAATTTGTTCTGCGAGGCATTGAGGAATGGTGACGCGGCGGGAGTGGAAGCGCAGTTCCAGGAATATCTGAAGAAGACTATCAGTATCCGGGATACCTTTGTGAGGAAAACGTTAAAGGAGAACTTCTACCATGGTATCATGCTGGGACTCCTGGGCTTTAAGGCTGGCTGGAGTGTATCTTCCAACAAGGAATCAGGGGACGGATACAGCGACATTTTGGTGGAGATAGATGACGAAGAAATTGGAATTGTGGTAGAGATAAAATATGCAGACAATGGCAATCTGGAAGCAGGCTGCATGGAGGCTTTGGAACAGATTGAGAGAAATGATTATGAGGCTCAGCTTCGAGAGGCAGGAATGCAAAAGATTCTAAAGTATGGGGTCTCCTGCTATAAAAAGAAGTGCAGGGTTGTCAAACAGTGAAAACCGGGTATAATAGGAAGTAGGAAACGGTCTATCTGATAAACGATATGGTTGAGGAGGGAGGATGACACATGTGCCGATTAGTTGAAATAAAGACAAATCAAGGAGAAAAATGTCGGGTTGCAGATATCAAAAAAGAATATATTATGAATATTATTAAAAATGCGCATATCTGTTCTGCGATAGATGAGATTATTCTCTTTGGTTCTGCTATAGAGGAGCGATGTACGGAACATTCAGATATTGATATCGCTATATTTGGTAAAAAAAGTGAGCATCAATTTTTAACTTCAAAATCATATCGTGATTTTGCAAATCGAATTTTCCAGTATGGGGAGTTTCAGGACTACGATATGCTGTATTTTCGAAGAAATCAAAAGTATACAGATGGAATTTTAAGAGATATTAGTAAGGGGGAAACTATTTATAAAAAGCCTACATCCTAGAGATATTTAACCAGGATGCAGGCTTTCACAATTTTAGGCAATGTCACGTCCGTTCACCAGCAACGGATCCACGTATTTGTGGTATCTGCAAGACCCTCCAGGGTGAGCCCTGCATTCTTTATCTGCACTATATGGCCAAGCAGTGTCTCATCAATCACTTCACCTGGAGCCAGCAACGGGATTCCTGGCGGATACAGGTACAGATATTCCAGGCTGACGGCGCCGACGGCGTCTGCGAGCTTTACGGTGCGGCCAGGCTGCTCCAGTGCCTGGGCAATCGTCAGCTTCTGCTGTGGAATGCGGTACCAGGTACTGCCGTAGCAGGGAGGTAGCATGTTGGAAGCATGATCAATATCGCCATCAGACAAGGGTTTTGCCGTGTCAACGGATCGCGATGCGGATGTCTGACCCAGGGCACGATACTGCTGTTCCAGCTCCAGCAGCGCGGCAGAGAGCCGTTCAAAGCCTTCCGGCCGATCCATCAGACTGGTGAGAGCCAGAGCGTAATGTCCTGCGGCCATTTCCAACTGCAGATGATATTGATGCAGCAGAATATCATACAGCTCCTGCCCGGATAAGCTTAAGACAGTCGCCGATATCAGCAGCTTGGAGTCGTCCCAGTCGTAGACTGCTGGATCTGTCCCCCGGAATACCTGGACCGATTGCAAGGCTTCACAGCGCCGATAAAAAGCATCCAGATTCCGGCGAAAATCGGTAAATAAGTGCGCCCCTTCGTTCCGGAGAATCTGCATACACCGATCCATGGAGGCCATCAGAAGATAGGAGGGAGAGCTGCTTTGGTATATGCCAAGAAAACGCCGGATCACAGATTCCTCCACCAGATCGGAATTCAGGTGCAGCAGTGCGGTCTGGGTGAAGGCGGGCAGTGTCTTGTGCAGGCTCTGAATCACTACATCGGCGCCGCAGCGCAGGGCGGATGCCGGGAATCGCCTGAAACCGGTGGATGAATCGCAGCTGACAGGCGAATCGGGGGTTGCGGATGATGGGGCCTTTGCGAAAACGGTACAGCGCTCCGCCAGGGGCAGATGCGCTCCATGAGCTTCGTCCACGATCAGAGGAATCCCATGAGCATGAGCAATTGCGGCAATGCTCTTGATATCGGAGACAACGCCATCGTAAGTGGGCGAGACAACAAGAACGGCCTCAATATCGGGCTGTTCTGTCAATGCCGCCTCCACAGCCGCTGGTGACAATGATCCCATAATCCCGAAATCGGTCATCTTCGGCATGAGGTAGATCGGAGTAATATTGCGAAGGTACACCGCGTGGTATACGGATTTGTGGCAGTTCCGGGACATGAGGAGTTTCCCGCCGGGCTTTACGCAGGCGCTGACTGCGGCAAGGAGCCCGCAGGTGCTTCCGTTCACCAGGCAAAAGCTTTTTTGGGCGCCGAACAAGTCAGCCGCTTCCTCCTGAAGCCCTGCCAGAATTCCACTGGCATGGTGCAGATTGTCAAACCCATCGATCTCTGTGATGTCAACAGACCATGGGTTTGGAAAATCCAGCGCCGCCCGTTTGTGCCCCGGCATGTGGAAGGGATAATAGTCGCTGTGACTGTAGGATATTAAATTGTTTAATAAGCTGCCTGTGTGTTTCATTTGCACGCTCCGTTTCATGTTTGGGATATGATTTCATGAACATTATTTTAGAACAGTCGATGGATAAAATCAAGGGGCATCCTTTTGGGAGCAGCAGGTTTATAAAATCTTAATACATTTCACAAAACATTTTCTTTTCATTCCAACCAAAAGAGACTACAATAAAAATAGAAGAAACATACCCGGGAGGCGACCGTCACATGGCATTTATTGAATTTGAAAAGGTAAACAAAATATATCATTCCGGCGACGTCAAGGTCCAGGCGTTAAAGGACGTCAGCTTTCAGATCGAAAAGGGAGAGATCTGCGTCATCGTGGGCCAGTCGGGCGCAGGAAAAACAACGCTCTTGAATATTCTGGGCGGGATGGATACCCTGACGGATGGGCGGATCCTCTTGGACGGCACGGAAGTGTCCGCTTTTAAAAAGAAGCAGCTGGCGGCTTACCGCAGAAATGATGTGGGCTTTGTGTTCCAGTTCTACAACCTGATTCCTAATCTGACGGCATTGGAGAATGTGGAGATTGCCTCCCAGCTGTGCCAGGAGCCTCTGGATCCAGCCACGGTACTGGGAGAAGTGGGGCTGGGGGAACGGATGAACAATTTTCCGGCTCAGCTCTCCGGCGGGGAGCAGCAGCGGGTGGCTATCGCCAGGGCCCTGGCTAAAAATCCAAAGCTTCTGCTGTGCGACGAACCCACCGGAGCCTTAGATTACCAGACAGGAAAAGCCATCTTGAAGCTGCTGCAGGACGCCAGCCGTAAGACCGGCATGACGGTGCTGATCATCACCCACAACTCCGCTCTCACCGCCATGGCCGACCGGGTGATCCGGGTGAAAAGCGGCACGATCAAGGATGTACGTCGGAATGAGAAGATCGTGCCGGTGGAGGAGATAGAGTGGTAGGTGCTTGTGGCTTGCATAGACAGGGAGCCAGGAAGGACAGAAGGAAAGCAAGGAGTGAAACTTGGCATGAGAAAAGCCTTTCATAAAAATATATTTCGCACCATAAAAAAGAGCCTGGGCCGCTATATGGCAATCTTTGCCATCATCGCCCTGGGCGTTGGCTTTTTTACCGGGCTGAAAGCCTCCAAACCGGCCATGATGAAGACGGGTCAGGAGTATATCGAAGACCAGAACCTCTTTGATTACCGGCTGCTCTCCACCTGGGGCTTCGATGAGACGGAGACGGCAGCCATTGGGAAGCTGCAGGGCGTACAGACGGCGGAGGGCGCTGTCTGGGAGGATTTTATCTATAAGGATGCAGAGGGCAAGGAGAGCTGCCTGAAGGCGCTGTCCATTACAGAACAGGTCAATCAGCTTACCGTGACAGCAGGTCGGATGCCGGAGCGGCCGGAGGAATGCGTCCTGGACGCATCGCGGTTCCCGCAGGAGATGATCGGGCAGAAGATTACGATTTCCCAGGAAAATACCCAGGAGACCAGGGACAGCTTTGCCTATGAGGCCTACACCGTGACAGGGTTGGTGCGGTCTCCGATCTATATGAACTCGGAGCGGGGAACGACCACTATCGGGAATGGAAAAGTGACTGCGTTTCTCTATATCCCTCTGGAAGGGTTCTCCTACGAGTATTACAAAGAAGTCTATGTATCGGGGGATACAGCGGAAGCAGCTTTTACCGATACCTATGAGACGGAGATAAAGAACCGGACGGACGAACTGGAGGATGGCGTATCCGCTGTAGTAAAAGACCGGTATCAGCAGGAGATCACCGATGCGCAGGGGAAGATTACTGATGCGGAGCGAGAATTAAGTGAGAAGACGGCCGACGCCGATGCAGAGCTTGCCAAGGCGAAGGAGGAGCTGGATAAGGGTGAGAAGGAGCTTGCAGAGGGAAAAAGCAGTCTTGCAAAGGCGGAAAGGACACTGCAGGAGAAGCGGCAGGAGCTTGCGGAGGGTGAGAAGCAGCTAAAGAAAGGCCAGCAGCAGTATCAGCAAGGCCAGGAACAATATGAACAGGGCCTGGCGGAATATCAGACGGGGCAGGCGGCCTATGAACAGGGTGCGGCGGAGCTGGAGGCCAATCGTGGGGTCTACGAGCAGGCCAGAGCCGGCAAGGAACAGATGGAAGCACTTCTGCCGCCGGAAGCCCTTGCAGAGAATGAAAAATACCTTACTTTGGCTGGAGCGGTGACCGTATTCGAGACAAAGGAGCGGGAATTGAGCCAGGCTGGAGAGCAGCTTGCAGCTGCAAAAGCCCGGTTGGACGCTTCACAGCGTCAGCTTACTGCAAGCGCAGCTCAGCTGGAAGAGAGCCAGGCAGTCATTGCAGATGGAAAACGCCAGCTTGCCAAGGGGGAAGAGGAACTGGCCAAGGCGAAGGCGGAGATCGAAAAAAATGAAGGAACTCTGGCGGATGGCAGACGGGAGTACGAAGAGGGGCTGGCAAAGCGGAACACAGAGACGGCCGATGCCGAAGCTAAGATTGCAGAGGCGAAGGAAGAACTGGCGAAGGTGGAGGAGCCAACGGTCTATGTGCTGAGCCGGAGTACCAACGTGGGCTACGCCAGCTTTGAGGGCGATGTGAATATTGTGGAAGGAATTGCGAAGCTTTTTCCGATCTTCTTTTTTTTGATTGCTGCGTTGGTGTGTTCCACAACCATGACCAGAATGGTGGATGATGAGCGGACCCAGATTGGAACCCTGCGTGCCCTGGGCTATTCCGAGGGAAGCATCCTCTTCAAATACATGCTGTATTCCGGAAGCGCGGCGGCCTTGGGAGCGACGGTGGGGTATCTTCTGGGCACGCGTATGTTTCCCGCAGCCATCTGGACGGCATACGAGATGTTGTATGGATTTGCGGATATTACGATGGTGGATAATGTGTGGCTCTTTCTGCTGGCGCTGCTGGTGTCCCTGCTGTGCTCTGCGGGAACCACCTACGCCGCATGCCGGACGGAGCTTGCCCACGCGCCTGCCCAGCTGATCCGACCCAAGGCGCCCTCGGCCGGAAAACGGATCCTTCTAGAGCGGATTCCCATTTTATGGAAGCATCTGCGTTTCCTTCACAAGGTATCCGCAAGAAATGTATTTCGTTTCAAAAAGCGTATGGTTATGATGATCCTGGGGATCGCCGGGTGTACGGCGCTGGTGATTGCCGGCTTTGGCATCCGGGATTCCGTGACGAACATCGTCAACAATCAGTATGACCATATTATGAAGTATGACATCAGCGCCACCTATTCGAAGGAAATCACGGAAGCTATGCAGCAGGAGCTGGAGGAGCCCTTCCGAAACCAGATTGCGGAAAGTGCGGTGCTGTTTGAGACTTCCGTGGAAGCACCATATAAGGGCGGAGTAAAGACGGTGACCTTGATGACTTCGAATGGAAGCGATATCGGCCGGTGCGTGGATTTCCATCTGGATGATACACCGGTGGAGCTGCCGGGAAAGGGAGAGATACTGATCGACCGGCGACTGGCCGAGGTACTCTCTGCAGATATTGGGGACGAAGTGACGCTGAAGATGGGGGCGGTGGAGTCAAAGCCCTTGAAGGTGACAGGAATTTTTGAAAATTATACCTTCTACTATGCCTATGTGACAGGGGAGACGTATGAGGAGGCTTTCGGGGAGACCTTTGAACCCAAAACAATCTACTATGCCCTTGAAGAAGGAACCGACCATTATCAGGTGGCCTCCTATCTGTCGGATCAGAAGGACGCCGCCAATATCAGCGTGATCGCTGACATGCGCAGCCGTGTGGAAAATATGATGCAGAGCATGAACTTTATTGTGGCCCTTGTGATCGGCTGCGCCGCTGCGCTGGCCTTCATCGTGCTTTTCAATCTGGGCAATATCAATATCTCGGAGCGTGTCCGGGAGATTGCCACCTTGAAGGTGCTGGGCTTTTATCCTCGTGAGACCGGCGCCTATGTGTTCCGCGAGAGCATGGTGCTGTCGGTGATGGGGATTGTGGCGGGAGTTCCGTTGGGGATTCTGCTCCATCGGTTTGTCATGCTGCAGATCAAGATCGATATGGTGTCCTTTGAGATCAATATCCTGCCGGTGAGCTACCTGTACTCGGTGCTGGCGGTGCTTGGCTTTACGGTGTGTGTGGATCGGATCCTGCGCCGGAAGATCGGGCGGATTGATATGGCGGAGTCACTGAAATCCATTGAAT
>CABQGZ010000089.1 GCA_902463835.1 uncultured Lachnospiraceae bacterium | reverse complement strand
GGAATCAAAGATCTGACTCTGAAGGGAGATAATACTACCATTTCTATGAATATGGAACGATTGAATGGGTTTGTCAATATGGATCATTGTGAGAATATTCGGATGGAAGGCTTTAATCTGAAGACCTCCAAGTCTGTATACGCCATTGGCGAGGTACTAAAAGCCAGTGTAGATGAACTGTACATTGATGTTCAGTCAGATCGGGACTTGGAGATCACGGAGACGTATACCATGGATATTGTGGATGCATTTGGGCTGCCATTGACGGATTACAATCGGGCGCATATGTATATCAGCGATATCGAGGTGCTGGATGCAGCCAGTTATCAGTATCGAATCAATCTGAAGGATGGCGATGATGTACAGAGGAAGCTGCAGTCTATGCTGCGCGACGGCTTGAAGTTTCTGTTCCCGAGACCAGGTTGGGGAGAGACAGACGCAGCAGGTCCGGGTGCTTTTATTGTGACGAATAGTACGAATATTGAACTGGAGAATATCAATCTGTGGAGTGCCGGCGCCTTCTGCTTTCATATGCGATACAATGATGGGAAGCTTCTGGTGCGCAATGTGAATATTACACCGGAGCCGGGAACAGATATGGCTATGGCTGGCTGGCGTGACGGATTTCATCTAAAAGAGAATCCCGGGCAGTTCATTTTTGAGGATTGTACCATTGAGAGAATCTTTGACGACGCTTTCAATACGAGCATCTCAGGTCTTGAGATATCAGAGGTCTATTCTGAGACAGAGGTAGAGTTATATTGTGGTGAGTTTGGCGGAACTTATTATGGCCGTATTGACGCAGGGGACAGATTGATGATCTATGATGAGAACAATGGAGCTTTTGTCACAACGGCAATCGTAAAGGAAAGGGTGAACAAAGATGCACCTTTTGAGCCGCCCCATGTCATTCTGGAAGAGCCGATTCCAGAGTTAATGAAAGGTCTTTCCGCTGTGCCGCTTGATGTAGGACAGCCGGACATGATTATAAAGAACTGTTTTGTCAACGGTACATACCGTTTCCGGACGCCGCTGACCTGTGAGAACAGCGAATTTGCCACTATGTATGCCTGGTTTGATAATATTCCGAAGCTGGAGGGACCGGTGGCTTCTGACTTGCATTTTACAAACTGCAAATTCTATCGTGTAGCGGCACCGGATCCGGCAGACAGCTTTGCTTCTTCGGAATACATGATGGAGCTTGGTTCTGTGGTAAAGAACTGGCAGAACCATAAGGGGGTGCTGAAAGCAGAGAATATCGTCTTTGAGAATTGCGAGATGGATCCGAATCTGATCAAGTGGAAGGGTGCATATGACGTGACGATTAACGGAACACAATATACATCAGGAGGAATTTTGTGAAGGGCAGGAAAGGAATATATCGGATAGCTGCCATGATAGTTGCATTTGTAGTCCTGGTTTCCAGTCTGCCCGCGCCCTCGGCGCGGGCGGAGGAAGCCGGTGCGATAAGGGCGGCTTCCGAAGAAAGTTGGATCACGGACGGTCAGGCAGCGGCTGTACGGCAGGAAAATGGCTGCTACCAGGTTGTTACCGGGAATGATTTCTCACAGGCCAGCCGGGTAAGTAAGCTGAATGTGGAAAAAGAGAGACTATGTATGAAGCTCTCGCTGCCAAGAAACGAAGAAAATATGCTTAATATTGCCGGATATCTTGGGTTTAGCACAACCGCTCTTAAGGGGGCAGAGTGGCATAATTTTGACTTTAAGGACGATAATCCCAATGGAAACATGACATTCAGACTTATGCGTATGCATAATGACACGCTGACAGTCTGTCTGATGAATGGTATATTTGAGTGGCCGGCGATCTTGAATCTGTTTGAATTTGACTGGGATGTGGAGCACACCTTTGGACTGGTGAAGGAGAGCGGAAACTGGTATCTTGCAGTGGATGGCACGAAAAGTGATTTCGAAGCAAATGAGAAGGCAAATGGCTGGCAGTCAAGATTCAATGAACTGTGTGAGCGCTATGTCAGCCAGGGCGGGGCTTATGTAAGGGTGGCAACGGGAGATTGTGAAGCAGTCTTTGAGCAGCTGTGTACTGCTTCGCACATCGCGAATGTGGTTGTCACAGCAAGTGATACGACAGGAAATAACGGAGTTCCTGTGAACCTGCAGGGCGGAGGCCCAAGAGGCGGACAGGCAACCGTAAAAGCCCCCCAGACAGATCCGGAGGGATACCTGTTCAGGGGCTGGTACAAGGATTCCTGGAAAGGGAAGCTTATGAGCACCCAGCGAACCTACAGCTTTGAAGTCAACGGAAATCAGGAGATCGCACTAACCGCGGTATATGAAGCGGCAGGTCAGGCTGTGATAAGAGTAGAGGACTACGGTGCGGCCGAATCGTCCCGGATGTTCACCAAAAGATTAGGCGAGCAGGTTACTGTATCCGCCCGGGGCGAGGGTTTCACTGATTGGACCAATGCTTTTGGTGTTATTGTAAGCCGAAGCAAGGAGTATACCTTCACGGCGGTTTCCAATGACACACTGACAGCCAATTATGAAGGACAGGTTGTGGTAGTGTGGGAGTCTGAATCTGGTCAGGTGATAAAGCGCAGTGTGTACAATGGAGCGGTGGCTACGGAACAGGATATGCCGCCTGTCCCGGAAAGGCTGGGGTATAAGGCTGCAGGCTGGAAGCTTAACGCGGCAGACATCAATGTGCTGGTGGGGCAGGGAGAGACCTTTATCACCAACCGGCCGGTGTATACCATGAATGACAGTGTGTATCAGATTACCATTGAGGGCGGAAGTCTGAATCGGCCGGATGGAAGATATGGGCAGAATAAGATTGTGATTGCCACGGCCAATGATGCGCCGGATGGTATGAAATTTTCTCATTGGGAGGACATCAGAACCAATAAGGGAGGCAATGTGTTAAGCTATCAGCAGGAATACAAGTTCTATGCCACCAGTGATTTCTCATTGAGAGCGGTGTATATCCAGGAAAGAGAGTCTGCCAAGGCGGTGGGAACGGCACAGATCGTACAGGTCACACGGAATGCTGAGGACACAAAGACTTCCTTTGTGGCACGTTTTTGTGTGCCAAAGGACTGTCGAATGGAATTTGCAGGTATTGTGGCCACCCAGGATGCGAAAAAAGGTCTTGATCTGAAGCGGGACAATGCGGACTATGTAAGAGGCAGGAGTGTGGATGTATCATTTTATCAGTACACCTGGACGAAGACTACCGGGGCAGGTGAGAAGTGGTTTGTACGGCCTTATCTGGTATACCGGGATGCTCAGGGCAATGTGAATGAGATCTACGGAGACCTGCAGAGGGAAAAGGAAGTCATCGTGCTGACGCCGGAGCAATATGACGCCAAAGCAGATGGAGTGACGGATGATCTTCCGGCTATCCGCAAAATGATACATGCGGCAAGGCTCTACTATGACGGATTTTTTGACAGCGAGAGGGCAGTAGAGCTGCGCTTTAAGGAAGATGCCACCTATTATGTATCAGATAATGATAAGGCAGCCATTGATGGCATGTTACAGGAATTCGCGTTGGATTTCCAGCGGATGCATGATCTCATCGTGAAGGGGAGTAATACCACGATCTGTATGGATATGAGCCAAGGCCTCAAAGGCTTTGTCAACATGGATTACAGTGAGAACATTCAGATGGAGGGATTCAATTTTAAGACTGCCAAATCCGTATACGCCATTGGTAACGTGCAGGGGATGAATTATCAGAATTCCGCGGACTGCTATATTGATATTCAGACAGACCGTGATCTGGAGCTTACAGGATGGTATCACGCTGTTACAGAGACAATTCGGAAAGGATTTTTTGAAGATGCATTCTGTCTTGCCAGGACGGATTATAACCGGGCGCATATGTATATCAAGAGTATAGAGGTATTGGATCCAGTCAACTGGAGGTATCGCGTTCATCTGCAGAATAAGGATGATGTAGTCCAAAAGATGCAGTCCATGGAAAGGAATAATCTGCAGCTTATCGTTCCACGGCCAGGCTGGGGAGAAGAGGAGGGAACGGGAACAGGCGCGGTCATAGTGACCAACGGTACGAATGCAAGATTGGAAAACATAAATCTGTGGGGCGCCAGCGGGTTCTGCTTTCACATGCGCTATAACGATGGAAAGATCCTGGTTCGGAATGTAAATGTCACGCCTGAGCCGGGAACTGATATGGCAATGTCCGGCTGGCGGGACGGTTTTCATCTGAAGGATAACACGGCACAGTTTGTTTTTGAAAATTGTACGATTGAAAAGAATTTTGATGATGCATTTAACACCGGAACCAGCACATGCAGGATTTCGGGGATTGATTATCAGAACGGAATACTTGAGCTGAGCTGTGATGAGTTCGGCGGTACTTACCATGGGCGTATAGCCGCCGGTGACAAGCTTATCCTCTACGATGAAGACAAAGGAAGCTTTGTTACTACTGTCACGGTAAAAGAACGCATCAACAAAGACAAGCCTGCCGAGAGGCCGCGCATTACCATAATGGAGTCATCGCTGATTCAGACTGGGACTTTGCAGGTGGGATTGTCCGTATCATCCATCAATGCAGGTCAGCCGGATATGATTATGCGGAATTGCTATATCAACGGCACGTACCGTTTACGCACGCCATTGACCTGTGAGAATACAAGATTTGATACCATGTATGCCTGGTTTGATCATATTCCGGGGCTGGAAGGGCCGGTGGCGTCCAACCAGAAGTTTATCGGCTGCAAGTTTTATCCGGTGACAGCGCCGGATCCCAACGACAGCTTCGGTGATCCTACTTATCGCATGGAAATAGGAACCAGCACAAGATATGGATATACCAGTGCTTTGAAAGTAAAGAATATTGTCTTTGAACAATGTGATTTTGGGCTGGATTGTAATCAGCATATCCTGTGGAAAGGAAGCTATGATGTGACGATTAATGGAGCAAGGTATGTCAGATAACGAAGGAGGAATTAGAATGAAACAGAAGCAAATGATAAAGCGCAGTATGGCACTTGTATTGGCGCTGGCTATGGTCTTCTCATTGCGCGCACCAGTCCGGGCGCAGGGGGAGAATGGAAGTGAGGCAGAGGACTGGGTAACTAGCAGCGAAAAAGTGACGGTGAAGGGCGAAGCAGAGAATGGCTATCAGTTGAGTACTACTGATCCATCAGCTGCCGCCTTGTTGAAAACACCGGTAGATTTCAGTTGGCAGGCCATTCAGTTTACCTTGGATTCCAATCTGGAAGAAGGTAACTGGGTTTATATGTATCTGAAAGAGACGAGCAAAGGTCAAAGTGTATCAGGATTTGGTGGCGGTTGGCTTGACGAAAGCGGAGGAGAAATCACACTTCAGTTTAAGCGTGTTGGAGCAAATTTGCGGATTGCGATGATAGCTCGCTGGTGGGATGGCAACGAATTTGGCACAATAGAGAATTTTGCTTGGGATGAGCCGCATACGCTTCGAATCGTGGATTGTTCAGATGAGGGGGACGATAATTGTTATCTTCAGATAGATAATGTTGTATTTAAGACGACGACTGTGGATGATGCGAGGAAACATATGTCGACAAATGGCAAGTATTTTCGGAATCATGGCGGAGCTTATCTGACGGTTGGTACTCATGATAATATAAATTGCCCCAAAATGATAAAAATCTTGAATGAACCGGATTGGACGGCAGATGAAAAGGCAGTTGTTACAAAGAACATGGATGGCTATAACGTTACAGTAGCTGGGATAGGTGATGGTAACCAGCCTGCGGCAGCCGCATATTGGAATAAACCGATTGATATCACGAAGGATGCGGTTTGCATGAAAGCGGATATACCAGTTGCAAACTGGGCGTATCTCAGCTTTAGCGTCGCTCCGAATCTGGCTGGAACAAATTCCTTTACTTCTTTTGGCAGCGATATGAATAATCTTGCAATTATATTGGAGCGCAGCGGAGACAATAAGCTGACGGTCAGACAACAGGGAGGCTGGGATCGGCCGGAGAAAAAAACAATAGATTTTGACTGGAGTGTGGCACATACATACGCATTGATAAAGGAAACGGACGGTGTCTGGTATCTGGGAATAAATGAAGAGAAGATTTCTCTGGAAGGATTTTGGGGAGTCGACGTAAACCAGGTGTGCGAGAATTATGTGTCAAAGGGCGGAGCCTATCTTACACTGGGAGCACATGATACAACGGCAATCTATACTAATGTGAAAAAGGTATCCATACCGGATTATACAGATTGGACGTATAATGCGAAAGCAGAAGCGGAAAAAGAAGCAGATGGATATAAGGTAAGGGTGGCCGGGAATGCAAAAGTTAATCCAGCAGCGGCATATCTGAATGAGAAAGTAGATATCATGCAGAATGTAGTTCGCATGAAAGTGGATATTCCAGATGGACGTTGGGCATATATCAGCTTTGGCGATAGTACTCCCGAGTTAAGCGTTTCAGATACATTTACAACGTTAGGTGGAAAGAGTAGTAATCTTCCAATCGTATTAGAATGCACAGGTGATAAAAAGCTGACAGTTAAAATGCCAGGAGCCGGTAATTGGTGGGAGATGAATCGACTGGATGACGCAGACAATTTTGATTGGACAGCTGAGCATACCTTTGCATTGCGGAAAGAGGCAGGTAACTGGGTTCTGCAGGTGGATACTAAGACAATTGCTTTCCCGACAGATAGGCAGGCGACGATAAATAGCTTGTGTGAAAGCTATGTAACAGGTGGCGGCGCTTACCTGACGCTGGGAGCCTGGGATATCACGGCGGTATATTCAAGCGTGAAGATGGTTGAAAAAGTTACAGTCCTGGTTACTTCAGAAAACGTAGAAGCTTCTGACGCACAAGTTCCGGGGGCTGACCTTAAGGGCAGCGGCGCTTATCCGATTGGTGGAAAAGTTATAGTGGAGGCGCCTGAGGTTGAAGGATATAGCTTCCTGGGCTGGTATCGTACGGATGACAATTCGAATTTCTTCACCGGGGAAAGAATCTATACATTTGAGGCGAAAGAGGATCTGAGTCTTACAGCGCGGTATAGAGAGACTGGAACAGGGGAAATAAAAATTACGGTTATAGACGGAAACAAGTCAGAAACGAAAACGCCAGATGATGGAAAAGTCACTGTTACAGCAACGGGAGATAAGTTTATGTACTGGACAAATCAGGCCGGCGTGATTGTAAGCAGATCTGCGGAATATACATTTACCGCTGTTGTCAGTGATGTTCTGACTGCTCATTATGAGGCAGACCAAGAAAAGTGCATGGTGGTATGGGAATCCTTCTACGGTCAGGTGATAAGAAAGGGCGTTTACAGCGCAGAAGATAAGATAGAAGCGCCTGCCGTACCCTCAAGATTCGGGTACGCAAGCGGAGCATGGGATAAGGATGAAGCCGCAATAAAAGAAGCTATTCAGAGCAAGGAACTGATGATTACGGTAAGACCGGTTTATACAGAACTATCATCCGGGAAGTATACGCTTACCGTGGTGAACGGAACACAGGATAGATATGACGGTATATATCGAACCAACGAAGTAGCTACGGTCAGAGCAGAAGCAGAGAAAGATGGAAGGAGATTTTCCTATTGGCTTGGGTATAAGACCGGAACGGCAGAGGAGACAGAGAAGAAGATTTTAAGCTATGATAAAGTCTACAAGTTCTATGTGACCCAGGATTATACGCTGGAGGCAGTATATGAAGAGAATGCGGCAGAAGCAAAAGGAACAGCGGAGATTGTGGAGGTAAAACCGGATGCGGCCAATGGCAGACTGTCCTTCGTCGCCATGTTGACCGTGCCGCAGGGATGCACCCTTGAATATGGCGGAATCCTTGCTACTTCAGACAAATCCAAAGTTAACAAGGACAATAAACTGGATAAAGACAGGGTAGAGTATGTGCGTGTGGTCAAGAAAGAAGTTGACATCTTGCGGTATGTCTGGAACAAGTCAAATGTAACGGCGGATCAGACCTGGTATGTATGCCCGTATCTTGTATATACAGACAAGGATGGAAATTGTAAGGAGATTGTTGGAAGCATGGTAAAAGTGGAGAACTTTGAAGCTGCAAATGATATTGCAGCAGATGAGGATAGCGAGTAGGCAGAATGGAGGAAATAGAGGATGAAATTTGTAGAACCGTCTTATGAATGGGGGCTGGAAGCCCAGAGTTTGGATAATCCGATATCGGGATCCGTTGAACAGGTCGATTAATAGCGAATGACAAGAAAAAGGCAGGCAGACACACCTGCCTTTTTCAAAGGAGAAGTGAATGCGTATGAAGAAATTAGGAATGGCACTGCTGTGCGTGCTTGTAAGCCTATCGCTGTACATGCCGGTGCAGGCGGCGGAGGTTTATTCGGATGGATATTTTTATTATCATGTATACGAAGGCTACAATTCCATCTGTGGTTATTTCGGAACAGAGACCACGGTTACCGTGCCTTCCTTTATTGCAGGAAGGCCGGTGTCCAGGATTGAGGCAGGAGCCTTTGATGGATGTAACACCATTGAAAAACTGGTATTGCCGGATACGATCATGGAGATTGAGGAAGGGGCGTTTTCCGGCGCGAAGAACCTGACAGCGGTTGAGGATGCCTCCGGTGTATGGAAGCAGCAGGACAATCCGCCCAGGCCTTCCGGCGGAAATAATGAATACAACGGAAATAAGGGAGGACTGGAAGAAATAGGCGATTACGAGTATGAGGAGCCAGAAGAAGGAGAAGCTTCGAATGGTCAGGAAAGTCAAATCTCGGGAGAACCCTCTGAGAATGGTCAGAAGTCTGAAAGCGGGAACGGTGCTGGACAGCGGGGGCAGAAACCGGGAAGCTTCGACAGCACAGAGGGAACAGACAGCACAGGCAGAACAGACAGCGCAGATCGTACAGGATTCTCTGTCATTGGAACAGGCATACTGATAGCGGCAGGCGTGATATGTGTTTTTGCCGTGGCAGTAGGAGTTCGAAGCTGGAGGAAACGCCGTGGATGAGCATCATTTCTGGGTCAGACTGGCGGAGCACCCCCTGTGGATCCATACAGTCTATCCCTATACCTGGAAATTATTTGAAGATTATCGTATAGAATCTACAGAGCTGGAGCAACAGGTTTTCTTTTCCTGGAATGGGAAGGAGGAACCGATATTTGTGACGAGAGAAGAAATAGAATGGGAACAGCGGCAGACGGACAATATCTTTTCCACGGGATATCTGGAGGGACTGGCACTGCACCGGAAGCTTGTGGAGCGTTTGTCCCTGGATGGGATAATGATGTTTCATTGCTCTGCGCTGACGCTGGATGGCAGGGCCTATCTCTTTACTGCGCCCAGCGGTACTGGCAAGTCCACCCACGCCAGACTGTGGAGAGAGTATTTCGGGGAACGGGTAGTGATGGTGAATGATGACAAGCCGCTGCTTCAGGTAAAAGGAGAATCGGTCATTGTCTATGGTTCTCCTTACTGCGGCAAAGAAGGGATCCAGACCAATCTGTCAGCAGTCGTGAATGGAATTGTAGTGCTGTATCAGAATCCGGAGAATCTCCTGCGTCTGCTGTCTGTGCGAGAGGCGTTCCCGCATTTGTTGACACAGTGTTACCGTCCCCGCAATGCACCTGGGGCTCACCGTATGCTGGATGTAGTAAACAGTCTTACAAAGCTGCCGGTATTCTCGTTGGGCTGCACGATTTCCGATGAGGCGGTGATGCTGGCATATGGTGCGCTGACAGGGGAAAACAGATAGGACATGGAAAGGAAGAAAGTTTGCATGAAGTTAAAAGAGGGTATCATCTTGCACAGGATTGACG
>CABQGZ010000088.1 GCA_902463835.1 uncultured Lachnospiraceae bacterium | reverse complement strand
ATCAATTAGTTTTTGCAGTTGCTTTTCGGTGGCTTCAATCTCCTTTTGCATATTGCGAAATTGGCCGCCACCCACATTGACCTTGCTTGCAGCTCTAATAGATTCAGATACACCCTTCATCTGCTCCCGCACCTTCCGAATTGGGGCGGTCTGTTCCTCCATCGCCTTTCGCATGGCCGCCTTTTGTGCATCAATCTCCTTGGTAGCTTCCTTAAGCGCATTCCGTATCTTCTGCATTTCTTCCCGCAACGGATTTGTGGTTGCGTCTATCACAACCCGCAACCGCTCCACTGTCTTTTCACTCATTCCATCACCTCCTTGATCGATTAAATTTCTGCATAGCCGCCATACGGCGTGCCTTATAATTCTCGTACTCTACTTCTCGGGCGCTATCTTCGTACCGCTTCTTTTCATCGGCAAATAGTTTTGGGTAACAATCCCAAGGCATGATTTGTTCCATTTTTGATCCAGGGAACAACTGTCCAAGACGATTTGCGACAACATCAGCCATAAGGAATGTCAAGCTGATATCGGCCTTGTATCTGGCATCTTCCTTCTTTCGATAACTTTCGATGATATCAGCAACTTCTGGAATGGAATAAGACCAGAACTGCTCCGGCCTTATCCCGCATTCCAGCCCCTGATGATACAAATCATTGATGTGATCTGATATTAATCCAGGTTCTCCTCCACTGCATCGATCAGCGTCTTGGCCTGCTTCTCCGTAAAAAAACCAGACACCGCCATCAAAGGGATCACGACCTTTGTGTACAACATGTACTGATTCCCTTCATCCTCTGTCCATTTATCATAGATCTTCTGGACATCCACATAGGAAATGTTGTGTTCCCAGGGGGACATTGCCGCATGGATCACCGTGAGCATGACTGCCAGCGGCGGGATTTCATCTCCTACGATCAGCGTAGAGATATTGCAACGGTACTTATTTTCCAGTTTCAAGATCATGGACGTTTTAAGCTTCAACTGATATTCCCGATCTCCGACCTTCCAATAATGAAATGGCTTTCTGGTGTTTTTCACCTCTTCAAAAGAGACCACCTTTTTTTCTTCCTGGATATCTTCGTCCAAGCCTCCAAGATTATTATTGTATTCCATATCGTTCTACCTCCTTATGCCGGGTCCGTGAAGTCAAATTCACTCTGCACAGCCATAGACAGTTCAAAATCAATCACTCCGTTAACAGCTCCGCCGGTCAGTTTCACAGATACCTGCGCGTCATATTCAATGGTCAGTCCGTCCTGCAGTTGCTCCTGGAATGTCAGCACCTCTTTGCTGGCCTCTGCTTCACGCATCACACGGTATGGAGAGTTTGCGGATGTATTGTCGTATTTGAACTTATACACCATGTCCCCAAGATCGCCGATCCCGTTTTCATACATCTTGTGCGGATCGGTGAGAGTTGTATTCTCAACTTTCTCCGGATCCACACCAACGTCCGGAATCTCTTTCAATCCAGGGAGGTCTGTATAATCACCGGTTGCACTTTTTTTCTTGTAGCCCAGTTTTGCTCCATTTGCTAACATGTATCATCATCCTTTCTTTAATTGTTCCAGTATACAATGTCACTGTTCATGTCGATAATGCCCTCGTACCGCATTACCTTGTGTTTTAATCCGCTCGGGTCGCTTACGTCCTGGCACAGGGTGCGCACAAGCCCGAGGGCTGCTATTTTTTCGTCCACCAGACAGGCCGTTTCCGATGTGGATACGTTGTGCCATATATCAATACGATAACGTACATAGGCCTTATCCTCACTGTTTCCGGTACGCTCATACACCTTATTATCCTCCTCCGCATACTGGATTGCCGGAATATTTCTCCAATCCTGCGGGTAGGAATCAGACACATTCTCCGTGACCTTCAACAATGCCTGGTAGACTTCACTTTTTACATTCTTCACCTCAACTGCCTCCTGATATCATCCTGGATAATATTTACCACATCGTCTTCGTGGTTTTTTAGTGCCGGATACATGAACGGGTGCGCAGGTTGTCCAGAACATTGGTAGAATCTTCCGTCTTTGGTGTCAATATAGAACCAATGATATTTTTCCGCTGTACTACGGTCAATCTGGCTCTCGTGGATCCACCACGGCGACTGCGAATACGCAACATCTACATGTGGCGATATACCGCTATGATCCTCCTGCCCTTTTGGCCCAGTGCCAAACTCTACATAAGGACCATATGATTTGTTTGTATAGCAAATACCCTGTGCTGATTCACCGCAGTTCTGGATTTCCACCTTTGTGAAAATGCTGCTGCGCAGTTCACCGTCCCCAGTCGGACAGTTCTCCTTTGCCGCAGCCTGCACATACCCAATCGCCTTACCTACCGGGCGCTCCAGTGATACATTCTCCAGACGTTCGATATGGTTAAGTAACTTCTCCAATCCATTGATCATAGCTTCATGCACTCCATTCGAAGCGGCTGGTATGGTTTAATGGAAAGTATGCGGTAGTCCGGCTCTGATTCTGCCGGAACATACAGGCAGACACCATCGTTTTCCACAATATCAAGCCCGTCCGGATATCTATAGTGGATAATTCCGTTTCCATCCTGCACAATCTCATACTTTCCTTGTATCCGCACATTACGGACATAAGAGAGCCGATCTCCGTAGATTTCTGCCTGCACCTTTCCTGAAGCAGGCCATATCTCCCCGTCAAAGAACTTCGCCTCTCCGTATGTCACGGATGTATTGCCTTCCAAATCCTTCACAGATATCCGGGTCTTATGATAGAATTTCTCAATCCTCTGCCGTCTCATGCGCACGTCCACCAACCCTCGCTAACCGGTACAGATTGAGGGTGTCATAGATATGCTTTGGGGCGTTGTCAAAGCTGTAACTTTCTCCAGCTTCGCTTCTGCCCGTCTCACCCTCTGTACCCATTCTGTTCAAGACAACCACTGCCAGATCCCGGACAACTTTATCCAGGCCAGACACAATCCGTGTGCGGTTCGTGTATGACAACACAAACTCCTCTGCCTCTTCCAACAAAAGGGAGAGCAATTCCTCGTCGCTCTCCCCAGTCAGTTTTTTCAGTTTTTCGATATCCGTCATACAGACCACATCCTAACCGTTGGTGATCAGGCGCGCCATCGGAATGGATTTCGGGTCAAACTTGATACTCCAGTTTGCCGTCGCAAACAGCTGCGTATCAGTCGGAGACTCTGTCCATCCGGAAGTAGGCACCTTGAAGCTGAACCCGTTTGGATGAAGCGTCTCTCTCATTCTCGTGATAAGCTCGTCCTGGCCACCATTCTTCTTGGGATCACGGTTGCTCTCCACAGGGACATCCACACGGCCTTTAGCGGTACGAATCACGCCATTGCCAAACAAGTATGTAGTGTACTTCGTCAGATCCTTGTTCGCGCCGGTCCCTCCAACAGCTTCACAAGGCACGCCGTCATCAATGATGACCGTATAGCCGTTCACGGTACCGATGTTCATGGGCCGCTGGATCCCGTTTGCATCGGTATACTTCCAATATTCCAGAAGCTGCTTGTTCTCCAGCGTCTTGGCTACGTTAGAGTGCATGATCGCCAATGCGAACTGATCCTTATGGTCGCCGCAAGCCTGTGTTGCCAGATCATTAAGGTCCGTCTCACTGATTGCCCTTGCTGTGGCCGTGGTAGATCCAAGGTCAAGGGTGTGGTTATCACTCCAGGATTTCGCATGGCCATTGGCTCCTGTGATACCAAACACTGCGTTGCTGATTCCAATCATACGCTTCTGCCTACGCTTCTGCCAATACCGAGCAACCGTAGCTACGATATGCCCCATCGGGTCAGCGCCAGAAAGCTCCGCCGTGAAGTTGCGGGCAAAAAAACCTTTTGCACGGCCATATACAACGCCGGTCTGAGAACCGCCACCCACTTCCGACACGGTGATATCGGTCTGGCCATCATAGTTCAGATCTTCGCCATCCAGCGTATCGTAGAACGGAATGGTGTAGATGTTCCCGCTGTTCTGGATCATGCCTGCGATCGTTGCGTCTTCCACAACTGCACCAGATTCGATCATTGCTGTGTAGTAGGGATCCGGCGCCTCTCTCCACATCTGCAAAAATAACTCATCGTCAAATGGAATTCCAAAAATTGTTCCTGCCATAATTTCTTACTCCTTTCTTACTGCCCGGAAAACTGCTTGTACAGTTCCGGATTGTCTGTTTTCAACTTCAATCGTTCTGCATACCCCATCTTGGTATACTGTTCTTTTGTGATAACACTATCTTCCGGCACTCTCTTCGGAGGTGTTCCGCCTTTCAGCCGTTCTTCCACTGCTGTCTCCAACGCTTCCTGGAATGCTTTTACCACTACACCGATAGATGCATTGCAGGAATCTGCATCCGTATAATTCAATACGTCCGCAAGTCCTACAGGAAGTTTCTTTTCAGCCAGTACGTTCTTGGCCTCTGCTGTCAGTTCCTTCCTTGTGATTGCAGCCTCACGCTCCGTGAGCTCCTTTTCCCTTTTCTGTTGAAGATATTGGGCTTTTTCTTCCTTGGTCATCCTCGCAAGTTTTTCTGCTTCGGACAACTTGTCATCCATCAGGGCTTCATACTTGCTCTTCTGGTTTGCAAGGGCTGTATTGATCGCCTGCTGTACCCGGCGGTCAAATTCTGCCTGATGGCCGCCAGCCAGAAATTCATCGAATGTTGGCACGTGTTCACCAGTGCCCCCAGTACCTCCTGCTCCGTCTCCACCGCCATTGCCTCCGGCCCCAGCGCCGTCTCCGGGATCACCACCTTCTGCGAAGAACTGCAGGTTCATCCCAAAAGGAAGTTTCTTTGTCTGATCTGTAAAATCATATTTTCTCATTGTTTCATCCTTTCTGCCCCAGCCCGTTCATTTAAGCCCAGGCCATTGCTATCGAATTTGTTGTAGTTTAACGTCATTTCGGACATAAAAATAACACCCAGGTATTCCTGCGTGTCTGATGCTATTTTACCCATAGCTGGGAGATTTTGTGGATCACCTTATCCTTTCGCTTCTGCTGGTTCCGACTTCTGGGCTTTAGTCTCTTCAACGTAGCCACCAGAGATCAGTTCCTTTGCCCTCTCTTCACCGTAGTCATAAGTCTTTCCAACTTCCCGCTTTTCCTTTGTGAAGCGGTCTACATAGCGTTTGATTACTTTTACCTTCATGATATCACCTCCTTAAAAAATGGTATAAAAATACCACCGGCCATTGCTGACTGATGGTATTTATCCGAAATATTGCGTCAAATCTATTCCAGACTCTATATACACTTCATTCAAATACATAGAATTATGAACACGAACATCATACTGCTTAAGTCTGTACAACTGCGTTTCGGATCCATCCACATCCTGCAATCGTTTTTGCCTTATAAGGTCTGGAATATTTTTTTCCAAAGCTAAACACTGCTTTTCAAATATTCCGTTGTCTGCTTGGTTGCAAATCTCATACCTGAACATCCCCATCACTCCAATCCAAACATTTTGTTTACTGATTTTCTGGTTTTTGTGGCTGTCTCCAGAATATCCTTCACTGCATCTTCGTAGCTTAGTCCTTTGTCTTGTATTTTATGTTGCATAAGTTCTTCGAAACTTTTATTGGGATCAGTAATATCAAGTTGTTTTCGCATATCCTGATCCTTCATAAGTTCCCTTGCAGCTGTGCGGTTGTCATTCCTCAGTTTGCATGCCTGTCTTGCCTGCTGTTCTATGGGCAATGTCTTATCAATCAGATCCGGTATTTTTTCATCGTGTGCCTTGTACCACGCCCTTACTTCTCGGTTGCCAAGAGTTCCACTCAGTCTATCCATTTCTGAAAAATCCATCTGGTTAAGTCTGTCCTGCTTGCCCGCTTTTAGCTGATTCCATTTCTCAGGTTCATTATACTTCATTTTCTGGAATTCGTCCAGTGTTTTCGGTACTTCGTCCCCCAGAATATCGCGGTATTTCTTGTACTGCTTGCGGTCTGCCGATCTGTTCTTGATCTGCTTCTCTACGAGCTCCGCATCGGGTCTACCTTTAACATATTTGTCATACCATTCTTGATAAGACATGCTGCCGGGCAACTCAAGTACCTTTCCGGTAGCTGGGTCCCTCGCACTGCGTTTTAGGGAGTTCGCAAGCTCTTCTGTGATTACTTCTATTGTTGTGGAGCGGCACCACGGATGCATCGGCGGAGAGTTCTTGCCAGCCTCACGCTCCGACACCAGAAATATCTTGTTATCAAGTTCCCGGCATATCGTAGAAGTTCGCAAATCCAGGATAGCGCAATAGCGGTATTTTTCTATGCCAGCCTCTTCATATGCCTTGAAGTTGAGCTCTGTGGCTACGTAATTACTTTCTGTCCTTATCACGCGCCTTGCAGCGCTGGCCCCGCTGGCGAACTTGTTGTTGATGATCTCGGCAGCCTCCCGGTTGGTTCTTCCGGTCACCAGATTGATCAGCAGTTCCTCTTTCAGATCCTGTGCCAGCGCTCGGGTGTTTTTCCAGATGCTCTCGGAATAGTTCTTCCCGGACCATCTGCTCTTCGTGACCTGATCTATCACCTTCGGGTCAATCACATTAAAGCTGAACGCTGCACCGACCCGTTGCTGGATATCAAATATGCCCCGGTAATATGCCTGGTTTGCTAAGTCCACGTAATGGGCTGTAGTGAATACCTTTTCCTGCTGGTAGATATTCTGCATCACATAGTCAAGCTGGTTCTGCAGTTGCTTAAGCCGCTCCAATCTTGACTGATATGCAGGCGCTTCCAGCTGTGCAAGCAGTTCCTCTTTTCCCTGGCTCATATCTCCATTTCTAAGCTTTTCAAGGAGCTCGTCCAGGGATGTTCTGTCACGAAGGATATTGAGCAACCGCCTGGCCTCTGCCTCTGACAGATGGTGCTTTGTCACAAACTTCTCAAATATGGCATCCGCCTGGGTGCTGATATACCTGGATGCTTTCAGGTACAGCTTTGCGATCTGATCCGCGACCTTCTCGGCCTCCTCCATGTAATCATACATTTCCCTGGCTTTGCGTCTCTCCCAGTAATCATTCATCTGGTTCATCCTTTACCGGAGCGTTTGGTTCGTTTCCAAAAAGCTTCTGCTGTTTCTCTATGGATTCGTTCTCTTCTTTGTCCACGGCTTCCAGTTCTTCGTCCACGTTCTCCACAAATGGCACCTGGGAAAGCAACGTTTTCCGGCTAACCTTTCCCCAGAGGTTCGACACAATCTGTGATATCTCCAACAGGTTTTTGGGAAGTGCCCTGGTAAACGTTGGTGTGATACCGGATATGTCTACCTGTACAGCTTTGTTGGCAAGGAAATAAGCGAATATACGCAGCCGCTTACGTAACCCCTTTTTGTAGTATCGTGTCTTAATCTTAGTTATATTTTCCATGCCGAGCAGCTTGAACTCCATCGCCACGCCAGATACATTCCCGCCAAATGATTCGTCGGACATGCAAGGGATGTGGCTGAATTTGTGGATATCCTGCTCAATGGCTTTCTTTAGGATTTCCACCCCCGCTTCATCGAATGTTCGGGTCAGATATTCTGCCTTTGCGTTTTCGGGGAGTTCCAGAAGCTTTTCCTTTTTCAGGCTCTTCATGGCTTCTTCTGTTCCTCGGCCGTCCCCTTCCTCCTCGGCATCTTCGTCGCTCAACAATGCGCCATATAATGCAAGGATAGAATCAATGAACTGTTCCTTGTCTGTGATCCGGTCAGACATAAGGGCGTTGTAGGCATCTATCAGTGGAATCTGCAATTCATAATCCCCGATGGCCATCTTGTTATTGAGATACTCGATCACCGGAACCTCACCCTTAAAATGTGGTTCTGGCTCCTCCAATAACTCTTGCTCTCCGTCAATGTCCCGGATATTCAAGACATATTTATAGTTCTGTGTCAGAACAGTCGCCACATATATCGTACTGTTCTTATCCGTGTCATCCTTCTTGGCGTAATAGTAAACCGCAAATAACTCTTTCTGTTCTATGCTGTCATCGTACACCATAAAGGTATTTTCCGGCCGTAGGTTCTTTATAGCCAGTTCAGTCTCGTTCTGCTTGGTGTAGATGTATTCATAGGCTACTCCGTAGATAGATAGGTCAAGACCATTGTCTCCGTCCGCTTCGTCCGCTCCGGCATTCTCCAGGGCATCCGTCAGACAGACAATATCTTCCTTGCTCTTATAGGATACCGGATTCCCAATGAAATAACTTGATGCGGTGTCAGCGATATCTTTTGCGTGGTTGCAGACAAGCCGGTTCTCTCGCTCTTCCTCCTGGAGAATCTTGTGTTCTCCACCATAATATTTTTTCAGCTTTGCCAGGCGCTCCACCAAGGACTGATGTTTCGAAATCAGGTGCCGAATGTCCTGCTTGTCCGGATTCAGTTCGTCCCAATTCTCCGCTGGCATAGTAAATACATACATATCTCTCACCTCTTAGTGGAACCCGGCTTTTGCCTTGTTCCGTATCTTTGCTGTTCTTCTGGTCATGCAGTCTTCCATTCCGTACCGCACTGCATCAATTGTGTGGTTATCTTTGTCTGGATAACTGCCTTTGAAGTTGCCGTTTTTATCCTGCTCCAACTCATATCCAGTAAACTCTCGCGCTGCATTCGGGCAGCGTTCTGGATCGATGAGGATCTCCTCCAGTTCATCAGCCAGAAACTCCATCCCGTAATCTACAGAACCGGGTCCCTTCTTGGCCCCCACCACACGAAGCCCCAATTCGTTGAGCGCTGCTATCGCCCTTGGCTCTTCGGAATCTGCTGTTATCACCTTGTTGAGCGGATTCAATTTCTTTATCTCTCTTGCTGCCTTGGTATTGCCCAGGCGTACCTGGTATATTTCTCCCAACAAAAAAAGACGCTTACGGGTCTTATCGTAATGCATCTTGATATATGCCAATGGATCGGCTCCATATCCAAAGTCCAGGCCATGACGGATTCGGTCGAACCTCGCCATCTCGTCATCCGTGATCCTGCGGACAGTTACATTTTCAAATACCGCGCCTCCGGTTCCGGTTGCAACGCCAAGATATTCATGCTCATACGCCTTTGGCTTCGTCTTTTGCAGGTGCTCGGCCTCCAGGAAGAACTGCTCTCCCAGCCACTCCCGCGGCACTGTCCGATAGTCTGTGTGTGAGACGATCGTGTCGTCTCTTTCAAGGAGTATATCTTGGTTCACCCAGTTGTTCATGCTCTTTGGAGGGTTCCATGAGTAGAACACAAAATAATCTGTTCCGCCACGCATGAGGGATTGCAGGATGGTTCGTTCTTCCTCTGGTCCATCAAACTCGGAACGCTCTTCGAACCAGATATACTTGAAATATCCGTTGGATAGTTTCACTGATTTGATTTTCTGTGGATCATCAGCCCCCCGGAAGATAATGCGATTCCCATATGGGATGTATGTAAGCCCTAAAGGAGAGAGCCGTACTTTCCACTTGTCCGAAACTCCCAGAGCATCAATTGCCCATCGAAGTTGTTCGAATACGGACTCTTCCAGGAAGCGGCCAACCTTTCGCATTACTATAGCGTTGGCCTGCGGATCCTGCATCATTCCCATGATAATCTCTAAGGAAACAAAGGACGATTTAGTAGATCCACGGCCTCCTGGCAGTTTAAAATGCGTGTACTTATGATTCTTGATATCCTGATGCAGTCCGTAAAATGACGGAGCGATCAGGTCAGTCAGCTTAACCTGTCTCTGGCTTCGGGATATCATCTACAATCACCACACCTTCAATAGTACCAGACACCTGCAGCTTGTCATTCCACATGCCAAGGTGGCGTCCAAGAAGCTCCAGGGCTTTCTCTTTATCATTCAGCTTTATTTCAA
>CABQGZ010000087.1 GCA_902463835.1 uncultured Lachnospiraceae bacterium | reverse complement strand
ATTATATGTCAATTAAAATGGATTATGCCAAGCAGCTGCTGGGTCAGACGGACGATACGGTATTGACGATTGCACGCCGTCTGTCCTTTGAGGATGAGAAATATTTTTCAAAATGTTTTAAGAAGGAATTTGGCATAACGCCCACCCAATACCGCAAGTCTCCGGGACTTGACTGGTCGAGAGAATATAAGGAATGAGGATTCTGTATAATTTGAAATAATCAAAAGGAGGAGTGCTGTATGTTTTATAAGCCCAAAACAGGGAGTATCTGGGATCCTTCCGTTATTTATTTTAAGGGGAAATATTACATGTTATGTATGTATTTACGACCGGGAAGCAATCGGCAGGACGCCATGTGGCTTGCCGAATCAGAGGATGGCGTGCATTGGAAGGATCATGGCAGCGTCTTGATCGCGGAACACGATGTTTACAAAATGTTCCCCTATATCTGCGGGGACAAATGCCTGATCAACTACGGCTCCAGCCGGACGGTTCCAGGCAGTGACAATGATACTCTTTATTACTGCGAATCGTCCGATATGCTTCATTGGACGCAATTTCGGGAGGATCATCCCGATGAGAGATGGTATAATCCAGCCGGCCGCTGGGATCATATGTACGTTGCACCCAAGGACGAAGGAGAAGGCTACTGGGGATATGTGGTGGCTACTCCAAAGCCTCAGCTGCACTCTGCGTGGGGAATGATGGAATCACAGAACGGCTATGAATGGACGATTCTTCCGCCGCCGATTATCGAATGGGGAAGGCTGCCGGAAATCAGCGTGCTGGAAGGCGGCGGCTGTGAAAAAATCGGTGATGAATATTATTATATCGGCGGCGTCGGCGGGTATGCACGCAACTGCGGCTATGGTCTTTATACGTTCCGCTCACAATCGCCCACCGGACCTTTCCACCCGGATGAGGAGGCGTTCCGTTTATGTGGTTTTGATCGTTTGCCGGGTCACATCTTTCTGCAAAATCTGGCGGCTTTTTGCCGGGGGGAAAACGACGAACTGCTGATTAGCAACGCGTTCGACGCCGGCGGCTACGGCAATATCTGGCTGCTGCCAATGCGTAAGGCAGTGACAGACGCAGCAGGTCACCTCAGATTGGGCTATTGGTCTCAAAATGATCGGGCAAAGGGGGAACAGCTGCCCATGCAGCGCCAATATAGCGTGCTGATAAGCGAACGGGACGGCAGGCCGGAAGGCGCGCCCTGCGGACAGTTTGACATTCCCGATGAAAGCAGTCTGTTCCTGGCCTCAGACAGCGGCCATCCGTGCTTTGCACTGACAGACTCCTATGCGCTGGCTGTCCAGCAGAAAAGCTATGACCTGGAACAGGGAATTGTTGTGGAAGGTTGTTTTACAGCAGATATTTGTCCGAATGGAGTCGGAAGCATCGCATGGCCGGACTGCTGGAGGAATTCTTCGGTTGGATTCTATATTGAATACGAAGGAGCCGTCGTGGGGATGGCGTTTATGCTTGAACTCGGGCATCCGTATCACCGGGTTTCCAGTGTTGAGAACCTGCGGAAAAAGGAACTTAAGCTGCAAAGTGAACTGTTGGATGTTACCGGTGAAGGCTGTGCAACGGTTCAGGGGGCAGACAAAGACATACCTCATAGCTTTCGGCTGTTCTTACGAGGAATTATGGCGGAGCTTTATGTGGATGATCTGCTGGTTCAGAGCTTTCCGCTGCTGGAAAAGACTTCCGGCCGAATCGGCTTTGTAACGCGCAACGCAGAGTGCCGCTGGGAACAGCTGTGCATCCGGGCGTTGAATCTCGAATAAAAAAAGGATCCTGCAGACGCAGGATTCTTTTTTTTGGGAGTGCGCCCAGCGGGCGCACGCTCTGATAATATTCCATTCCATATTCTTCCTTCTGCGCAGAAAAATCCACCTATCCAGCAGGATTTTTTGTTCTCCTGTAAAAAACCAAAGTGTATAATTGGTCTATAAAATATGCAAAGGTAAATTTAGATGAATAGACAATGGACAAAGGAAGAGGCAAATACATGGTATGAAGAACTCCCATGGCTGCGAGGCTGCAATTTTATCGGCAGCGACTGCGCGAACCGTTTTGATATGTGGCAGAGTTATCAGGCGAAGGAGAAACTGGCGACGGCGGAACGGGAGCTGGCACTGTGCGAGAAGCTGGGATTTAATACGGTGCGGCTGTGGATTATATTTGAAGCATGGCTGAATGAACCGGAATTCTTTATGGATATGCTGGAAACGTATCTGCAGATCTGCACAAAATATCATTTGTCTGTCATGCTCTGTCTTGCCAACGAGGAGGATTTGCCCTGCGGGTCGATGGAGACTTTCGTGCCCAAGGCCGTGGGAGAGCAGAAGTATGCGTTGGGATATCATCAGGGACGTTTCCCGGAAGGGCCGGAAGCGGCGGCGCTGGCGAGATGGCATTACGCACAGAATCCCAGGCTTGCGCCAAAGTTTTGGCGCATGATTACGGATATTGTAACAACGTATGCGCATGACAGCAGGGTTTTTTGCTGGAATATATACAACGAGCCGGGAAATGCGCTGGGTGAGTCCTGCATACCAGTTCTGGAGAAAATGTTTGAGGTGGTTCGCAGCTGCGATCCCATGCAACCTGTGACAGCGGATGTCTGGAGAGGGCTTCGGGAGGATGATACAGCCTGGAGCAAGGAGGAGGAAGTGGCGTTGATGCATTCCGATGTGATCAGCTTTCACAGTTATTCTCCGTCTTCCTGGTTCTGCCAGACACTGGATCAGTTTCGCACTTACGGACGTCCGTTGTTTTGCACGGAGTGGCTGAATCGGGTGAATCACAACGAGGTGCATGATATCTATCCTTTGTTGTACATAACAAATGTGGCCAATTACTGCTGGGGATTCGTGGTGGGCAAGACGCAGACAAACGAACCATGGGAATGGTTCTGGGAGCAGTATGAGAATCCGGATAAGCAGGTAGATCTTGATTTTACAAGATGGCAGCACGACCTGTATCGTCCCAGCTTTCGCCCCTATGATCCCAAGGAGACAGAGCTGATTCGAAGGTATAACGACCTTGCAGACATGAGGTTGGAACAGAATAGAAGATAGATAGCTTGGCGACAAAAAGGAGGTTTGTGGATCGGACAATGAGAAAAGAGTGCTCTATGTGAGCAGCGTGTTGTAGAAGTAAAAAGATTACGAGACAGGAGGAAGAAGATGGAAAGCATTTGGAAGAGAAGAAAAAGGCTGATTCTTATTGGCGTTGGCGCTCTGGTACTGATCCTGGCGTTTGCTCTGGGGCTTTGGCTCGCGTTGGGGCATCGTTCGGGAGAAGAGGAACACAAAGTATATGAGTTCAGTCTGAGCGAGAGGGATATTGCCATTGATATTGGAAGTACAGTGAAGCTGGCAATTATTCCGGAGCAGGGAAGCGAAGAACTGGAGCCGGAGATCACCTGGATCAGCGGGACAGACGCGGTCGCCACGGTGGATGAAGACGGCACAGTAACGGCAGTTACCGGGGGAGAATCCAGAGTGACGGCCATTGCACGGTGCGATGGGAATGAATACAGCGTTTCCTGCATGGTGACGGTCAAGGCTCCGGGAAAGGAGTATTCCAACTACAAGATTCGTTGGTTCACACAGAATAAGAATCGGGTTGGGTATGACGTTACCGAGGAAGAATTTGAACGTCTGGTAGGCAGCCAGGTGGAGCTGACTGAGAAGGAGGCCAGAAGGAAGCTTCCGAAGAATTATGTACTGAATACCGAGAAGGGTTCTTTTACTGGAACGGTAAAGGAAAAACTTGGCCAGTGTATATTGGAGGTATACTTCGATGTGGCCGAGATCAATTATTATGTGGACTGTTACTATGAGTCTGAAACAGAATTTGGAACCTATCCGATCAAAGAGACAGAGACATACAAAGCATATGCCTATACAGAGGTATCGGCGCCGGCAAGTCCGAAAGAAGGATTTCTGCGGAAGGAGGGCGCCGGCAATCAGTCCAGGACGGTGGAAGCCGGTTTCAGGATGTCGGTATATTATGACAGGGTACGTTCCAAAGCGACGATTACGTATGCCAGCGGCAGACCGACGGCGGTCTATACCAATGTGTACGGCGTAGGCCTGGTGGACGCACCGGCGGACGCACTGACAGACTCTCTGGAACGATACAGCACCACCAGTGGCTGCTATATCAATGGGAACAGAGTGGATTCCATTGAGGAAGAACTAAAGAAAATAGCCAGGGATGTCCAGGTTGAAGTAAGGCTGGAGGATTTTTCGGGATGGATATGCGAACCGGATGGTACGATGCAGAACATGACGGAGTATCCGAATCAGGAGGCATACGCATATCTGAAAGGGTCCGGCAATACCGTTTATCTGTCGGCCACCTATGATCTTACCGGTTCTCAAACGCAGATGGTGGGCGTTACCGTGCGCTGCGGGGGCAGTAACCGGAACTTCCGGTTTAACGATCATGCCGTCCGTATTCACGAAGGGTTTACCGGGGAGTCCGGTATTGTAGACAATGGCTGGTGGGGCTTTAACGACGCAGGTTACTGGGCCTTTGACGATGGCGAAGCTTATGTCTGGAATCAGAATAATGCGGAAGATGCATATGGAACAAAGTTTTCTTCTGCATCCGTAGATATGTACAGCAACACAGAACCCTCCAGCCATGACATGGTATGGGCGATACAGGAAGGGGTCATTTACTGTAATCTGGACGGTGTGCCGGTATTGCGGATCCCTTTGAGCAGACTGGATAAGGAGTGGACGGCGGAGAAGGAGTACGAGATCGGCATTTATGCATTTGACGGAGAACATGCATACAATGATCTGAAGGTACGCAATATTTCGGTCAGCTTTGATAAGGAAGCTGAGGCCAGGCTGAAGCTTGACGGAGAAGCAGAAGACGCAAGTCTGACCAGAGTGGCATATGATGTGATCACAGGAAAATACCTTCCGGCATCCGCATATGGGTTCAGCACACTCAGCACTAAGGCAGAGAAAGGAAATACAGGTATTTCCGCAGATATTAATCTGCTTGATGTGAATAATTCCGCCTCTGCTTATGGCGTTACGGTGGGCATTGGCGATCGTTCTGTGCAGTATGTTTTGAATGGAAACGATCAGAGACGCCGTCACGATGATTATGGATGGGAATCTATGGCATATCTTCGGGCGGTAGACCAGGTTAAGATTTATGACGACGGCGGCGTTTCCCACGTGGAGGCCTTTGTGGAAGATGGTTACTTCTACGTCAAATATAATGGCGTTCAGGTACAATGCATAAATATGCTGTCCATGTTCCCGGAATATGACCCGGAGGTATCGGAGGTAACCGTTGGCGTGTGCAGCACGGACGCAGTGCTGGGGCTGGCGGAGATCTGTAACGTGAGATTCCTGTCAGAGCAGGATGTTACGGCGATAGAGAAGCGGCAATGGAACGTCTATTCCGAATGGGATGGTTCAGGTCCGGCCGAAGATAAGTGCAGCTTCGAAGAAGGGTACTTTGAAAAGACGAATACGAATGGATGGACAACCATGCCGTTGTATGGAAGCAGCAAAGCATGGCAGGTGGAAGGTACCATGGCGCGCACGGATGCACGGGACGCAGAGATGCTGAAGATGGGCTTCCGGATTGAAGCAGGAGGGAAAGAGATACGGATTCTTGGACAGAACTATGGTATTCTGCCGATTCTCAACAGTGGATGGCCCTGGGTGTGGGGATACAACGAAGGTGTGAATGATTATGTCCTGAATACAAAGGCTTCCTGTCTTTTCCATGAGAGGACGGCGGATGAGATCACGTTTAAGGCGGTGATCTACGAAGATGTGCTGTATGTCTGGTTTGACGGCGACCTCTGCTGGTGTGTTCCGCTGACAAATCATAAGTTTAAGCTTGAGGATGGCAGCGACTATAATTTCGAGCCTGGCAGCGATTATCGGCTGACATTGGTACTCTACGATGGAAGCGGTCTTGGAAAGATGACGGATCTGAAGGTTCAGATGGGCTATCAGGTGGAAGCGCCTGTCTGGGTAGACGCAAGAAGGATGACTTATGATGCGGCGAAGAATGCTTATGTCGTAGGCGATGGTCAGGAATCCTGGCTGTACAGCAAAGCGGCGGCTGGCAACATAGGCGTATCGGCAGATGTTGCAGCACCGGGCAAGAATGCCGGAATTACCGTGCGGGTAGGGAACGAATCCTGGCTGATCCTTTCGGATGGCGAAGAAAATTATGTCCGTATTAAAAATTATCAATGGGATGGAAATGCAGGAACATTCGGAAGCTTTTCCAATACGCCCTTACGTGATGCGGATGGAAACGGCAATATCAAGGGATTGGTGAAGGATGGATATTTCTATCTTCTCTTTAATGACAAGGAAGTGCTGTGTATGAATATGCTGTCACTATTCCCGGATTATAACGAAGACAGCTTTGTATCCATAGGCCTCGGCAGCTGGTGGTCACCAGGCGTAAGCTTTTCGAATGCGAAATATTTGTCTTCCGAGGAAGTGACCGCTGTGGAGACGAAGCAGTGGGGATATTATTCAGATTATCCTGGGGCTGACAGCTACAGCTTCGAGGAAGGATATTTTGAAAAGAAGAATGCGGACGGTTGGAAGATCATGCCTATGCTTGGAAGTAGCAAAGTATGGCAGGTGGAAGGTACCATGGCGCGCACAGACGCACGGGATGCAGAGATGTTGAAGATGGGCTTCCGGATCGAGTCAGGAGACAAGGAGATACGGATTCTCGGCCAGAACTATGGTATTCTGCCGATTATCAACAACGGATGGCCCTGGGTGTGGGGATACAACGAAGGCGTGAATGATTATGTCCTGAATACAAAGGCTTCCAGTCTCTTCCATGAGAGGACGGCGGACGAGATCACGTTTAAGGCAGTGATTTACGAAGATGTGCTGTATGTCTGGTTTGACGGCGACCTGTGCTGGCGTGTTCCGCTGACGAATAATCAGATCAACGGCGGCTACAATTTTGCACCCGGCAGCGATTATCGGCTTACATTGGTACTCTACGATGGAAGCGGTCTTGGAAAAATGAAGGATCTGAAGGTTCAGATGGGCTATCAGGTGGAGACGCCTGTCTGGGTAGATGTGAGGAATATGACTTATGACGCGGCAAAGAATGATTATATCGTGGGCGGCGGTCAGGAATCATGGCTGTACAGCCAAGCAGCAGCCGGCAACATAAGCGTATCGGCGGATGTTACTGCGCTGGACAAGAATGCCGGAATCGCCGTGCGGGTAGGGAATGAATCCTGGCTGATCCTTTCGGATGGCGAAGAAAACGATGTACGTATTAAAAATCATCAGGAAGTGATAGGCACTGGCAGTAATTTCAATGCTACGCCTTTACGTGATGCCCAGGGAAAAGGTAAGATCGAGGGACAGGTGAAGGATGGATATTTCTATCTTCTCTTTAATGACAAGGAAGTACTGTGTATTGATATGGCGTCACTATTCCCGGACTATAACGAAGACAGCCTTGTATCCATGGGCTTCGGCGGCTGGTGGTCAGAGGGCGTAAGCTTTTCAAATGTGAAAATGGAATATCTGGTGGAAGAGCTTGACTGGGTAGATGTGAGGAATATGACTTATGACGCGGAAAAGAATAGTTATGTCGTGGGTTATGGTCAGGAATCCTGGCTGTACAGTAAGGCGGCAGTCGGCAACATAGGTGTATCGGCGGATGTTGATACATTGTCTACACGTGGAAATGCCGGAATTGTTGTGCGGGTAGGGAATGTATCTTGGCTGATCCTCTCAGATGGGGAAGAAAACTATGTCCGTATTAAAAACCATCAATGGGATGGAAGTGCAGGAACATTTGGAAGCTTTTCCAATACGCCCTTACGCGATGCCCAGGGAAAAGGTAAGATCGAGGGACGGGTGAAGGATGGATATTTCTATCTGCTCTTTAATGACAAGGAAGTGTTGTGTATTGATATGGCGTCACTATTCCCGGGCTATAACGAAGACAGCCTTGTATCCATGGGCTTCGGTGGTTGGTGGTCAGAGGGCGTAAGCTTTTCAAATGTGGAGTATATGTCAGCGGAAGAGGCAGATATGAATGACAAGATGGGCTATCAGGCGGAAGCGCCTGAAGCCCTGGCCGCAGTCGGCAGGAACGGGAAAATACTGAAATTCGGAATGGGAATTGCACAGATTATCTGCAAAAAAATAGGAGGTTGTTAAAGTGATGAAATACGAAAGCGCGGCTATGGAGATTCTGATGCTGGAGGAGGATGTTGTGAGAACATCTGATGGGAAAGTAGATGTAGATGATCTAGGCGGCAATGGTGGTGAAGGATGGCCAGGCAACAATTAGGAGAAAGGAACGTGAGAAAATGAGCGGAAAGAAAAAGCGTATAACGGCATGGATATTGACGCTTTGTATGGCTGTTACGGTTCTTGTATCACAGGGGTCAGGATTGAAGGTGAAGGCCGAAACTGAAACAGAACCGGCGTGTGAGATTGTAAAGGAGTATGTGGAAGAGATTACTAAGTATCGTGGGGAGACAAACACGTATGAACCTAAGGCGGGATATGTGTTTGCAGGCTGGTACAAGGATTCGGCGTGTGAGAAGGAACCGCTGAGCAGAGACACAAAGAGCGGAGAAGCTTATGCGAAATATGTGCCGGAGCAGGTTATGAATGTCCAGGCGCAGATTTCGGCTAACCTGCGGGATTCTGATACGGCAAATGATGGGAGTGGAGCGATTCGGTTTGTGTCAACCGTGGATTCTGATAATTACAGGGAGGTTGGATTTCAGTTTGTAATTGGAGATGGTTCTCCGATGGAGCGGAAGATAACTACGGTGTATAATCGTCTGTATGCAAGCGATGGAGAGAGTGTGGATAAGCTGGAGCCTGCAGCGGTTGGATGTTCCCTGTCAAAGCACTTTGTGACGTGGGGATTCTGGGATATACCGATGAGTGCATTTTCTACCCCCATCAAGGCAACGCCCTATTGGGTTACGCTGGATGGAACAAAGGTGTATGGAAAACAGGAACAGAAAACGGTGCATGAGGGAATCTTCGGAACCACCTGGGTGGAATCTTCCGATATGAGTTATGACGCAAATGCGAAAGCGTATATTGCCCATGGAGAGGGAACGCCGTACCTGTACAGTGAGGCAGTGACGGGGAATGCAGGCGTATCCGCGGATGTTGCCGTCACGAAGAACGACGAAACAGCAGGTTGGCCGTATGTGGGCGTCACGGTGAAGGTTGGAAACAAGTCGGTGCAGTTCCAGATGAACAACAGCACATTTATGTTGATGAAGAATCACAGTTATGACTGGTATGGAAACTGGACGCCGGCATGGCCACCGATGGATGGCAGTCTGTATGGCGAGGACGGAATCGGAAGGATCAGCGGTCTTGTAAAGGACGGGTATTTCTATCTCTTCTTCAATGGGCGAGAAGTGCTCTGCAACAATATGGCCGCGCTGTTTGAGGAGTATGACCCGAATAGCCCGGCAGCCATTGGCGTCTGCACCTGGGATGCCAACTTCGGCAGTGTAAGCTTTCAAAAGCTAACTTGTATGACGGCGGAAGAAGTGAACGCTGTGGAGACGAAGCAGTGGGGGTATTATACGGAAGCTTCGGAAGAAAATGGACATGCCAGCTATGATTTTGAAAATGGAGTGCTTGAAAGAACATCAGATATTCCGAATGACACCTGGACAATGATACCTTTACAGGGGGGCAGTAAGACCTGGAGGATAGAAGGAACCATGGAAGCGGACGGACAGTTGCCGTTTATGGGATTCGGAGTCGAGGCAGGAGATAAGAACGTCTGTATTATGGGGGCTGCAAATAGTTTTAT
>CABQGZ010000086.1 GCA_902463835.1 uncultured Lachnospiraceae bacterium | reverse complement strand
GTCAATGAGAAGGGAGAACTGTTGGTTGAGGTGGACGGCAGAATGACCACAGTGAATTCCGGCGAGGTGTCTGTCCGGGGAATCTATGGGTACGTCTAGTGCAGATAAGGAGAACAGAGATATGGAGCAGAATGAAGTTGTACTGTGCGGTGCCAGCGCCTACAACAAAAAGTATTATTTAAACGAGAAATTCGAAGGTCTGCCGCAGGGGATCAAGGAAGAGTTAAAGATCATGTGCGTGCTGTACACCGAGGATGTGGGCGGAGTTCTGACGCTGATCTTTGATCCCGATGGAAATCTGCGGTTTGAGACGGACTGTGACGAGATGGATCTTCTATATGACGAGATTGGCAGTGTGCTGAAGGTAAAGGAACTGCAGCGGAGCAAGGCGGAGCTCCTGGAATCCCTGGAGCTGTTTTTTAAAGTATTTTTTCTGGGAGAGGAATTCCCGGAGGAGGAATAGAACAGGAGGAAAACATGTTATTAGTAATTGATGTGGGAAACACCAATATTACCATTGGCGTATTTAACGGAGCGCAGATTGTCACAACCTTTCGTATGACCACAAAGTTCCCCAGAACCTCAGATGAATACGGTATCCATCTGAGAGATATGCTGATGCACAACCATATCCGGCCGGAGGAGATCGAGGACGTGATTGTGGCCTCGGTAGTGCCCAACGTGATGCACTCCCTTTTGAGCTCCATCATCAAATATCTGGACAAGCAGGCGATGATTGTGGAGCCCGGCACGAAGACTGGAATCCGGGTGGTGACGGCCAATCCGCAGCAGATCGGCGCGGATCGAATCGTGGATGCGGCGGCCGCCTACGAGCTGTACGGTGGGCCGGTGTTCGTCATTGATTTTGGCACAGCAACCACCTACGATTTCGTGGATGAGACGGGAGCCTTCGTCTCGGGAGTTACGGCTCCGGGAATCCGCACCTCAGCCAAAGCGCTCTGGGAGGATGCGGCCAAGCTGCCGGAGATCGAAATCCGTAAGCCGGACAGCATCCTAGCCAAGGAGACTATCAGCAGCATGCAGGCGGGGCTTGTGTACGGACAGATCGGACAGACGGAATACATTGTGAATCTGACGAAAAAGGAGACTGGTATTCGGGATCTGAAGGTGGTTGCCACCGGAGGACTGGGCAGAATCATCGCCAGTGAGACGAAATGCATCGATATTTACGATCCGAACCTGACGCTCCAGGGGCTTCGTATTATCTATAATAAGCAGAATCGTGGGAAGTAGGATGGAGATCAATCACAGCTTACAGATTGGCGATGTGACATTGGAAAATAATCTGATACTGGCACCGATGGCAGGGGTTTGTGACCTGCCATTTCGACTGCTCTGCAAGGAACAGGGAGCCGGGCTCTTATGTACGGAGATGGTCAGCGCCAAGGCCATCTACTATAACAATAAAAATACGGAAGCTATGCTTGAGATCGATCCCAGGGAGAAGCCTGTGTCCCTGCAGCTGTTTGGCTCCGATCCGGATATTATCAGTGAGATGGCAAAGCGGATCGAGGAGCGGCCCTTTGACATTCTTGATTTCAATATGGGCTGTCCTGTGCCCAAGGTGGTGAATAACGGCGAGGGCTCCGCCCTGATGAAGGAGCCGAAGCTGGTGGAGGAGATTCTTACAAAGACGGTGAAGGCTATCAAAAAGCCCATGACGGTGAAGATTCGAAAGGGCTTTGACGATGCGTCGGTCAATGCAGTGGAGATCGCAAAGATCGCCGAGAGCTGCGGTGTCGCTGCCATAGCGGTTCACGGCAGAACAAGAGCCCAGTATTATTCCGGCAAGGCGGATTGGGATATCATCCGCAGGGTGAAGGAGGCGGTATTCATCCCGGTCATCGGGAACGGGGATATCACCTGTGCCGGCGATGCCATCCGAATGGGAGAGGAGACCGGCTGCGACGGCTTCATGATCGGCAGAGGCGCCCAGGGGAACCCCTGGATCTTTCATCAGATTCTGGAATATTTCCGGACGGGCACAGATCCGGGAAGGCCGCCTTTTGATGAGGTGGCAGAGACATTGCTGCGCCATGCGAGAATGCTGATGGAGTTCAAGGGAGCGTACACCGGAATCCGGGAGATCCGCAAGCACGCGGCCTGGTACACTGCGGGATATAAGAACTCGTCCAGGCTGCGTGGGCGGATCAATGAGGTGGAGAGCTATGAGCAGCTGGAGGAGCTGCTGCGAGGCGGGAAGGCGGAGGGACAAACCGTCGACTGACCATGGCGGGGTGGCGAAGGGGAAAACCGTCAGCTGACTGTAGCGGCAAGGAGAAATTATGGAGATTTCAGTAGTCGGCATGATTCTGGTCTGTGCCTGCATATAATGGAAAAAAGGACAAAGGCCAAAACCATGCATTCTATTTTTCAATGGCGGAAGCGCCGCAGAAAGAGCCAGTCTACCACCGAGGAGGAAACGTCTGCCTGGACACGGAAGGAGAATCCTTACCTGCCCCGGTTAAAGTACATTTTACAGGAGTTGCTAAAGACCCGGGAAATGAGTTATGGGGCCATGCATCTTCTGGTGATCGACACGGATCTGGAGCCGGAATCCTTATTGGATGAGGATGATGTGGGACTGGCGTTACAGCTGCTGTCGGAGGATTTGAACTTTTTGACGATATTTACCGGGAGGCCTGCATATTTTGAAGATTATGTTGAGACAATGTATGAGGAAACAGGATTGCTGGTTTCGCTGGAAGGCAAGGACAGCCAAAGAAAGATGGACGCCAATGTAGTCCTCGATTTTGAACAGCAGGGAGGATTTTGGAAGCTGGAGCTGACGGAGCCGTCTATTTATCTTCCAATCTACAAAAAAACCTGGGAAACCGTGGAAAATCTTGACATTTGCATACCTATCGGGTATAATACTGTGATTGTCAAGGGTAATCAAGAAAAAGAGCGCGTTTGCGAACATTTTTAAAGAGGAAGGGTGTTATAACAGATATGGAAAAGAAAAATATTCTGACGTATGAGGGCTTGCAGAAGCTGGAGAATGAACTGCATGATTTGAAGGTAGTAAGAAGAAAAGAAGTGGCGCAGAAGATCAAGGAGGCCAGGGAGCAGGGAGACCTGTCCGAGAATGCGGAATATGATGCGGCCAAGGATGAGCAGCGCGACATTGAAGCGAGAATTGAAGAGATTGAGAAGATTCTGAAGAACGCAGAGGTTGTAGTGGAGGACGAGGTTGATCTTGACAAGATCAATATCGGCTGCAAAGTAAGAATCTTTGATTGCGAGTTCGAGGAAGAACTGGAATATAAGATTGTGGGCTCCACCGAAGCCAACAGCCTGCAGGGCAAGATCTCCAATGAGTCACCGGTGGGCAGGGCCTTGATCGGAGCCAGAGTGGGCGATGTTGTGAGCGTAGAGACACAGGCAGGCACGCTGGAATATAAGGTATTAGAGATCCAGCGTTCCAATTAAGACACATCGGGAGTAAAGGAGAGCAGAGATGGCAGAGAAGAATCAGAATGTACAGGAGCAGGACATCAATCAATTGTTGAAGGTGCGTCGGAAGAAACTGAAGGAGCTTCAGGACAGCGGGAAGGATCCCTTTCAGATCACAAAATATGACGTGACCCATCACAGTACAGAGATCAAGGACAACTATGACACACTGGATGGACAGCAGGTATCCCTGGCGGGACGCATGATGTCCAAGCGTGTTATGGGCAAAGCTTCCTTCTGCAACATTCAGGACCTGAAGGGAAATATTCAGTCCTATGTGGCCAGAGACAGCATCGGAGAGGAAGCCTACAAGGAATTTAAGAAGATGGATGTGGGCGATATCATCGGTATTGAAGGGGAAGTGTTTACCACCAAGACCGGCGAGATCTCCATCCATGCTGCCAAGGTGACTCTGCTGTCCAAGAGTCTCCAGATTCTGCCGGAGAAGTTCCATGGCCTGACCAACACGGATATCCGCTACCGTCAGCGATATGTGGATCTGATCATGAATGCCGAGGTGAAGGATACCTTCATCAAGCGTTCCAAGATCATCAGCAGCGTCCGCCGGTATCTGGACGGCCAGGGCTTTATGGAGGTGGAGACGCCCATGCTGGTAGCCAATGCGGGAGGAGCGGCAGCACGTCCCTTCGAGACCCACTTTAACGCGCTGGATGAGGACTTTAAGCTTCGTATCTCTCTGGAGCTGTACTTAAAGAGACTGATCGTAGGCGGCATGGAGCGTGTGTACGAGATTGGCCGTGTATTCCGCAACGAGGGTCTTGACACAAGACACAACCCGGAATTCACGTTGATGGAGCTGTATCAGGCATATACGGACTACAACGGAATGATGGATCTGACAGAGAACCTGTATCGCCATGTGGCGGGGGAGGTGCTTGGAACCACACAGATTGTCTACAATGGAGTGGAGATAGATCTTGGCAAGCCCTTTGAGCGGATCACCATGGTGGATGCGGTGAAGAAGTACGCCGGCGTGGACTGGAATGAAGTCAAGACCACGGAGGATGCCAGGAAGCTGGCGGATGAGCATCATATTGAGTATGAGGCTCGCCACAAGAAGGGCGATATCTTAAGCATGTTCTTTGAGGAGTATGCGGAGGAGCATCTGCTTCAGCCTACCTTTGTAATGGATCACCCCATCGAGATCTCTCCGCTGACCAAGAAGAAGCCGGAGAATCCGGAGTACGTGGAGCGGTTCGAGTTCTTTATGAACGGCTGGGAGATGGCCAACGCCTATTCCGAGCTGAACGACCCCATCGACCAGCGGGAGCGCTTTGCGGCCCAGGAGGAGCTGCTGGCTCAGGGAGATGAGGAGGCCAACACCACGGATGAGGACTTCCTGAACGCCCTGGAGGTTGGTATGCCGCCCACGGGAGGAATTGGTTTTGGTATCGACCGGATGTGTATGCTGCTCACGGGAGCTGCTGCGATCCGCGATGTTCTCGCCTTCCCCACCATGAAATCTTTGGGGGGTGAAAGGAACGGTTCAAAGGCTGCTTTTACTGCTTTGGCACAGGACGCAGAACCGGTAGAAAAGATTGATTTTTCCAAGGTAAAGGTTGAGCCGTTGTTTGAGGACAGTGTTGATTTTGATACATTCTCAAAGTCAGATTTCCGTGCAGTAAAGGTGAAGGAGTGTGTGGCAGTACCGAAGTCAAAGAAGCTTTTACAGTTCACGCTTGATGACGGAACAGGTACAGACCGTACCATTTTAAGCGGTATTCATGGATATTACGAGCCGGAAGAGCTTATCGGCAAGACACTTATCGCCATCACAAATCTTCCTCCGAGAGCTATGATGGGCATTGACTCTTGCGGTATGCTTCTTTCTGCGATCCACGAAGAAGAAGGAGAGGAAAAGCTCAATCTTCTGATGGTAGATAACCACATTCCGGCAGGGGCGAAGCTGTACTAAGATGTACTTTGATGAATTTCTATAGAAACAGCGAGTTATATCAAACTTTTTGAGTGGGCAGTTCCAATCGGGATTGCCCATTTTTGGGATAAAGAGAAAAGTTCCCTAAGTTTCAAATGCAACTTGGAATATAAGGAATTAGTGGTATTATTTGATTGATGTAGGTGTAGTTGAAATTGTTGAACGAAAAATCTTTAGCTTGTGCAGCGAAACTGGCTGCTTGGCTACAGAATTGCAAGTATGTGATTAGGTTACAGTCACCGTTCCTATTTTGTGATAGGATGAAGAAAAAAAGGAGATTTGACCTATGAGTATATTTCAATTATTTGGAAAGAGAATGAGCCTGGAGGAAGGCCTGGAAAAAGCAAAGAGTACACCCGATGCTGTGATTTTGGATGTGAGAACGGAGCAGGAGTACCGAAGCGGTCATGTCCCGGGAAGCAAAAATATTCCATTGGATAAGATTGAAACGATTTCCATTCCGAAGAATCAGCCGCTATTTGTGTACTGCCTGAGTGGTGCAAGGGCGGGAAGAGCCTGCTCTATTTTGGAGAAAAAGGGGTATACCGCGACAAATATTGGCGGAATTTCGGAGAGGAAGCAATTGGAGAATTGATACCGTATCAGCTCTGAATGCCGGCACAGCCGCCGAGTTATTGACGCAGACGGAATATGACCTGGTACTTCTGGATATCAACCTGCCGGATGGCAGCGGCTATGACCTGTGCAGGCTCATAAAGCCGGAGAACCCTGACTACCTCCATCAGCCGTATCCGGGGCAAGATTGAGGCTGACTTGGATTTGCTTTGCTCATCAGTTGCAGAAGTGCAATACCAGAAGGTTACCTCCTCGCCGGAGCGCCTCCTCGCATACCTGCGGCGACCTTGATGGTGGAGAAATCCGCGCGGTTAAATTTACGGACACACAGTACAAAGAAAAAAGCGCCGATCAAAACGGTAATCGCCAGCCCCATCAGCGGCGTGATGACAAATCCGCCAATAGAAAACGCCATGCCCTGCGCTACCAGTTCCTCCGTGGTCAGCGTGTGCGCTCCCAAAGCGATATAACGGAAAATTGAGGTCGTATAGGTCAGAGGATTCAGGTAGACGATGGGCAGGAGGAAACCGGGTATGATGGTGGTGGGGATATACGCGCCGGAAACAAAGGTCAGGGGCATCATAATCATAGAGCTGAGGGTCTGAAAGGCGGGTGAGTTCCGTGAAACAGTCGCCAAAAACAAGCCAATGGCGCTGAATGTCATAGCGGAAATCAACATGACCGCAGCCAGAAATAGAATTTGCAGGACACCCACCCGCAGTCCAAGAACAATGCCGCAGATCATAGTAACGACGCCTTGCAGCGTGGCGATGACTGCCCCCGACAGAATGTGCCCCATGGAAATCTGCGTCCGTGCAATAGGTGCAACCAAAACCTCTTTCATATAGCCGCTGGAAATGTCGGACAGGATATCGGAGGAATTATTGATACTAACTTGAAACGCGCTCATGATAATCACGCCGGAAATCAGATAAGGCATGGGCGCGTCAAGGCCGCTCATGGAGGATTTCATCAGAAACGAAAACATCACCAGCATAAACATGGACATAAAGAGTGAGCCAAATACCCGTCCCTTACTCCTAACATAATTCAGTAAATTTCTTTGTACAATCGCTGTAATTGGGTTCATTCTCGAATCTCCTTTCCTGTAATCGCAAGGAACACTTCGTTCAGCGTTCCGTTTTTCACTTCAAAGTCGGTGATCTCGCCCCTGTGTGCGGATAAAATTTCTAATGCAGCAGGGGCTTTCTTTGTATGGAAAACCAGCTTGTTCCCATCTTTCCGATAGGAAATCTCCCGCTCCTGCAATGCTGCTTCTAACGGTTCGACCTGTGTGCAGACAACATCGACCTCAGTGCCGGTGTATTGGTGCTTTAGGTTCTCCGGCGTATCGTGGGCAACGATTTTTCCGTGATCCATAATGACGATTTTTGAGCAGACCTCCGCCTCGTCCATATAGTGGGTGGTCAGAAAGATCGTCATATTTTTCTGCTTTTGAAGCCGCTGGATATATTCCCACACATTGGCTCTGGTCTGTGGATCAAGACCTGTTGTGGGTTCGTCCAAAAATAGAACCTTGGGGTCGTGTACCAGTCCTCTTGCAATCTCAGCCCGCCGTTTCATTCCGCCGGACAGACTGCCCACTGCCGCTCGTTTCCATTCTGTAAGCTCCACCAGATCAAGGGCAAAGTCGATACGCTCCCGCACCTCGTTTTTCGGCACTTTGTAGAAGCTGCAATGGTATTTCAGGTTTTCTTCCACTGTCATTTGCGCGTCAAGCGTGGAATCCTGAAAGACGATCCCGATGTCCTTGCGCACGAAACTGCGTTCTTCGCAAACATCATGGCCGTTGATTGTCAAAGTGCCTTCTGTTTTGTCAAGGATCGTGCACAGGGTATTGATGGTCGTGCTTTTACCTGCACCGTTGGGGCCGAGGAAAGCAAAAATATTGCCCTCGTCTACAGTGAAGGAAATATCATCCACCGCTGTAAAATCCCCGTACTTTTTTGAAAAATGCTCCACTTGTATGATTGGTTTCATGTTGTTACCTCCTAAAAAATAAAGTCCTATGCGAACTGCTCGCATAGGACTTATCCCTATAGTAATCTATAGCGCCTCAGCTATTTTGTTGTTCCGACCTGCATTTTACAAAGACCATCACCTCCAAATATCGCCCAGTTCTATCAATCTGGCTTGTATGCGGACATAGGCTTTTGCATCCTCTTCCCCTAAAGCCTCCAGCATTTTTGCCACCGAATGAATCATTCCGGTTCGACGCTCTCCGACCAAGGCTATGCCTTTTTCTGTCAGACAGACAATGACCTGCCGGCTGTCTGAGGGGTCAGGGGTTCGTGTAATCATATCCTGTCCCTCTAAAGATTTCAGCATGGCGGCGACTCTGGCTGTGGTCAGCATAAGAGCCTTACTCATGTCTTTCGGATATGCCCGGTTTCCGTTTGCCGCCAGGTAATTTAACGCTAAAACCTCGCCCCTTGCAATTTTGGACATGGTTCGCTCCATCTTGATTTGCGGTGCAGAGGCGCGCATATCAATAAGTTGTATCGCTAATTCAGTGTAGTCCATGTGTCGTCCGTACCTTTCAAAATTACTAACTCTGTTAGATATCATAGCACAGAATTTTGCAGCTGTCAATGGGGTAAGAAGAAATTAAAAGACGGTATTCCGTGACTGATTGCACACGAAGAGGATTATACTTTGCCTGATTGGGTTGGTTTTAATTATAAATCAATACGAGTGTTTTAGAGATGAGTTTACAGCGTTATTAAGCCAAAAACATTGCGATTACAATGATTTTATGATAAAATAAAGGGAAGTGTCCCCTAAGTTTCAAATGATACCTGAAATTTGGAAAATTATTGGTATAATATCATAATTCGGGTAAGGAGGAGCTAATGAAAAAGAAGACCATAAAATGGACAACGATTATTGTCATTATGTTCGTTTTTGTTTTCATTATTGAATTATTTACTCCCACATGGACACCCAAAATAAAAGGCGATAACAGTATCAGTGAATTACGAAAGGTAGAAATTAACGGAGCAGATATTGAAATTATGATTCGTGGAAACAGCAAAGACAATCCAGTTCTTATCTTTGTCCATGGCGGTCCATGCTGTTCCGAGATACCCTATGCGAGAAAATATCAAAGTACTCTTGAGGAGAATTTCACAGTCGTTCATTACGATCAGCGTGGCTGCGGAAAATCATATGAATTCGGAAAAGAATATTCTGATGTAACTGCCTCTGCTCATGTGAATGATTTGATTGCACTTACACAGTATGTATCGACATATTTGCATAAAGAAAAGCTAGTCTTGATCGGTCACTCTTATGGTACATATATTGCTACAATGGCAGCTTCACAGCATCCTGAAATGTACCTTGCCTATATCGGAATAGGTCAGATGTCTGATACAATCGAAAGTGAGCTGGATGGGTTGGAATTATGCATAGAAGCGGCTGAAAACGCAGGTAACAAGGATGATGCGGCAAAACTGCGTGCGTTAACCGATTCCATTTCACATGGTGAAGAGATCACTCCAAGAAATTATGTGCGTAAATATGGTTTTGCAGCAAGGCAAATAAACGATAATGCCGACTATTGGATGGGGTTTTTCTTTGGTACAGAGTATAATCTGACAGACGCTATTCGCCTTTACACTGCGTCAATAAAATATCAAGACGCATTAATAACGGAAGCGTTAAATAATCCCATTACTGAGATTGTAGACACACTGGACATCCCTGTTTATTTTGTTATGGGGGAATATGACGGCATGACATCTCCCAAAGCGGCGAAAAATTACTTAAACAGTTTAACTGGAGAAGCGATACACGAAATGGTTATGTTTGAGAATTCAGCACA
>CABQGZ010000085.1 GCA_902463835.1 uncultured Lachnospiraceae bacterium | reverse complement strand
ATGGAAGCAGCAGCTGGGCAGGCATGACTTATGGAATGGGAAAGGACATGGGAGAAGCCTGCTTTCAATGGAGTTATGCGGTTCCCTATGAGCAGGTGTACCATGCCTGGGCTCATATTACAGCAGTTTTTGACAGAGAAGAAAATGTGGCGAAGGTGTACATCAATGGCGAGGAGAAAGGACGGTATACGCTGGAAGGTTACAATACGGATTCGCGAATGGAGCTATTTGCACTGGGTGGACATTTATCAGGGGAAAATTTGTTGGAGGGGTATAAAGGCAAGATAGACGAGTTGCTCATTTTTGATAAAGCCCTGACAGGAGAAGAGGTGGATGTGCTGTCTAGGGCTCAAACAAGCATGAAACCATATCGGATTACTTTTGAAGAAAATGGCGGAGAACCGGTGGAGGATGTGCTGGTATTTTCTGGCAGAAAAGTGGATTTTGTGGATATCCAGTAGGGAGATATTGCCGAAAATAAAGAGTTTTTGGGGTGGTCTGTGGATAAAACAGAATATCGTCCGTATGACTTTAACACTGCGGTTGAAAGCGATATGGTGTTGTATGCTTTCTGGTATCAGGAGGGCACCGGGGAGCAGTCTGTAATGAAGGAAAATCTGATTTCCTTGAAAGGCGCTCATTATTATCCCTTTGAGGGAAATGCAAAAGATGCTGGCTTGGAGTCAATAGAAGGGGAGGAACAGGGGAGCGTCTCTTATGGATATGGAAAATATGGCAGGGCACTCTATCTGGATGGGCAAAGCTATGTGAAGCTTCCCACAGCAATGCTCCACGATGGGGGAGATTTTAGCGTCTCCCTCTGGGCAAAGCCGAATATTCCGGATAACAGGAATGTCAGGATTTTTTCCACGGGAGTTTGGGGGGCGGACTCTCCAGGAGTTGCTCTGGGAGTTCATACCAATGTGAGCCCGGAGGGAAGCTGGGCGGATGCCATTTATGGCATGGGAAGAACAGCGGGTGATTCTTATTTTTCATGGAGTTGGGCGGTACCATATGAGAAAATTCAGAACGAGTGGGTTCATCTTACAGGGGTATTTTCCTGTTCCGAACAAAATGTGCGCATATATGTGAACGGAGAGGAGAAGGCAGCTGTCTCCTGTGCGGGTTATGACATGGATTCTGTCATGGAGTATTTTGCGTTGGGTGGTCATCTCACGGATGAAGGACTGATGGAAGGATTTGCCGGTCTGCTGGATGAAGTAGTTTTCTTCGAGCAGGCATTGACGGAGGAACAGGTACGAACAATATATGGAAATAAGATTTATCAGGAGCAAGAGAAACCAGAGGAACCGGAGAAACCAGAGGAGCCAGGCAAGCCGGAAGAATCGGTCTATCGGAAGAGTCAGGATGCTATCGGAACTGCCCATTATTATACGTTTGATGATGGGACAGCCAGAGATGATTTCCGGGACGGCACAGACGGTGTGCTTGTGGGAGCACCGGAATTTGCAGAGGGAATAGCAGGAAAAGCATTGAAGCTGAATGGAAGCAGTTATGTGAAGCTTCCCACAGCCATACTTCATGACCAGGGGGATTTTAGTATCTTATTTTGGGCAAAACCAAATATTGTGGACAATTGTAATGTCAGGATATTTTCTACGGGAGTGTGGGGAAATGATTCTCCGGGAGCCGTACTGGGGCTTCATACAAATGTAAGTTCAGAGGGAAGCTGGGCGGATGCCATCTATGGTGTGGGACGCATCGTTGGAGATTCCTGTTTCTTATGGAGTGAGGCAGTACCGTACGAGACCGTTCAGGAACAGTGGGTACATCTTGCGGGTGTATTTTCCTGTTCCGAACAAAACGTGCGCATATATGTGAACGGAGAGGAGAAGGCAGCTGTCTCCTGTGCGGGTTATGACATGGACTCCGTCATGGAAGATTTCGCGTTGGGCGGTCATCTCACAGAGGAAGGGCTTATGGAGGGATATTCCGGTCTGCTGGATGAGGTGAAAATCTATGATAAAGCATTGACGACAGAGAACGTGAAAAAGGAATATAGTCGCTTTGCCGCTGCCTGGGCAGCACCTGGTTCAGAACCCAAGGCGCATTACCGAAAGAGTACGGATGCTCTGGGCGTGTCCCACTACTATTCCTTTGACGAAGAAGATGCATCGGATTATTTTACGGACGGCACAGATGGTAAGCTTGTGGGAGATACAGCATTTGCAGAAGGCAGATTCGGCTATGGGCTGAAACTTGACGGGAAGAGCTATGTAAAATTTCCGGGAGGGATTCTGAATGCGGACGGCAGCTTTACGGTATCCATGTGGGTGTATTCCCAGGTGAAGGATAATCAGCAGGCCAGACTGCTATCCACGGGAGTCTGGGGGGAGAATACCCCTGGAGTTGCAGTGGGTGTGCATACTAACGTGACGGAGGAGGGAAAATGGGGAGATCTGATTTATGGAGTAGGCAGAGAAAATGGGGATTCTTATTTCGACTGGAGCTATGCGGTGGAATATGAAGCATTCCATGAATCCTGGAGCCATGTGACCTTTGTATGTGATGCGAATGAGCATATGATCAAGGTGTATGTGAACGGGGAGGAAAAAGATCGGTTTGACTACACCGGCTATCAGACTGTTTCAGATATGAAATATTTTGCGCTGGGAGGCCATTTGATAGGTGATGTGCTGGAAGAAGGGTTCTGTGGGCTGCTGGATGATGTGGCGGTGTTCGACCGGGCGCTGACTCCCGAAGAGATACTTAGTGTCAGCAGCGGGAAATTGTTGAATGCAGTTACCTTCGAGACAAATGGCGGAAGTATGGTAGAACCTGTGTATGTGTTTGTGGGAGAACGGCTGGAGGCGCCGGAAACGGTTCGTGTGTCGGCAGAAGGAGAGGAGGCGTGGCATCTTGCTGCATGGTCTACGCATCCAGAAGCATATCTTCCCTATGATTTTGAAAAACCGGTAATGCAGGATCTGACGTTGTATGCGATGTGGCGTCAGGGAGATCAGGTGACAATTCAATTCGAGGGATATGAATCGTTCAATCAGGTTCTTAAGGCTGGAGAGAAGGCGCAGAAGCCGGAGACACCTGTGAAAGAGGGCTATGAGTTTTACAAATGGTATTGGGATAGGGATATGACGGTGGAGTTTGATTTTGATCAGGCAGTATTTGTAGATGCAAAGCTGTACCCCAAGTGGGTGAAAACTGCTGTTGGAAAGACGGAACCAAAAGAAGAAAAGGAAGAAGCTGTCGGACGAAAGCTGCTGCCCTGGATTCTGGTCGGTATCGTGGTTTTAGCAGGAATATTAACGTTGACAAGTATATGGGTAGTCAGAAAAAGGAAGAATATGAAAAATGAATAGACGAAAACAGATTGGAGCGATAATGTGTATGTTACTGCTTGTCTGCGGATGCGGAGCGGATACGAGACCGGGCAAGGAGGAGCCGAACGAGCATACACAGTATCAGGAAAATGAATGCCTGACAGACAATGACAGCGATGGGCAGGTAGAATTTGTCCGGGAAGACGCACCGGATGTGCAGGTGAACCTGGCTCAGCCGGAAGGACTGCCTTTGTTGAAGAAGATCTCCCAGTTTACAGTGGGAACAGACCAGATGACCAAGGTGGCGGCAAACGCCCGCTATCTGGATGCGCTGCATGCGCCCTCGATGCGGTATCCGCTGAGCATCTGGGGGGCGGATGATTCAGAGAAACTGGTAAAATACTGGGTGAAATATGCTTACGATACGGTGGGGGATATCTTTTCCGACCATGGTACCCCGGTTATGTATTGGCATCTGGCAGAGGTGGAGAGCGCATACAACTATGATTACGCAGGAGTTGGCGGGAAGGATGTGGCTTACTATCCTCCGGTTGTTTCAACCTACGCGAAGGTCTGGAAAACAGCGGCAGAGTATGTTCGTGAATTGGGACATCGCGCTTATTATGAGGTGCTCAACGAATGCGATCACGATGCCTGGTATAAAGGAACCTGGCAGGAGTATGTGGATATTTATGTGGCTGTATCCAGAGCCCTGCGGGAGGGAGATCCCTATGCGGAGGTGGGGGGACTATCTTCCGGCGGCTTGAATAGTTTACTGGGGCAGGAAGGGCTGGAACTGTTTCTGCGTAATGTAGAAGAGCAGGAGGCTCCCCTGGACTTTGCATCTTATCATGATTATTTTCAGATGTATCAGGAGGATACAAAGATGCTTGCGGAGGCACTGGGTCAAAGCGATTATTTCAATCAGACCCAGATGCATCTGAATGAATTTAACGTGTACTGGCCCGAGGATGTATATAGTGAGACAAAGGCAGGAGATAATTTCCTGGAAACTGCTGCAGCAGTACCGCTGATCTTTGAGGCGTTGGAGTATTTTAGTCGGCATCCGGAGATTACAATGGTGCATTGGGGATGTTTTTCCGACAATGCAGAAGGATTGGATCTTTTTAACGAGGAGGGAGAGCCATTGGCATCCTACTATGCGTTGAAAACATACCAAAACATGCCTGTTGGGAGGGTTTATGCCAGGTCTGTTCGGGATAATATCAGAGTCCTTGCTTCTGCCGATGAGGAAGAAGGAGGAGTGCTCCTATGGAATGTTGGCGAGAGCCAGGAGGAGATATCTCTGCTTTTGGAGGGAATACCGTCTGCAGGAGGAATGCTGGAGATTTCTCGCATAGACAGCGCGCATGCCAGTCCAGGAGAAGGCAGTTCGGCAGAGTATGACCCGCTGGAGACTTATGGGAATGTAGCGAAAGCGCCTGTAAGTTGGAGGGGGATAGTTCCCGCCAAGGGAAGTGTGTATATTCGCTGGCATGAGGCAGATGGCGGAGAGGAAGCGAAAGAGTCGGCTTCACTGGGAGAAGTGGTACGTAAGAATTATTATTACGAAGACCGGAGTAAGAACACGTACGCGGAATTCGATGAGAATACCGGAGTTGTGTATATGGGAATGGGAGACAACAAGGAAGGAGTCGGCAGATGCGGCGTAGTATTGAAAAATGGGCAAGCGAATGTCAAGGGAAGGCTTACCGTCACAGGCTGTCAGAGAGAAACTGACTGTGGAACCATAGGAATTCGGATTGATTACGGAACCGGAAATGCAGTTTATACGTCCAGTGCCTATATTCTCCTGGCAGGGGTGGAACCGGAAGGAGGAACATTCCCGTGGGGAACTGGTGAAAAGCCAGGGAAGGTGATACGAGAGAGCGGAGAGACATTCACGCTTCCGATTGCCGAACTGGCGCCAGATGACTGGAACGGCGAATATGTACTCTCCTTTGAGATCATGGATATGGGGGTAAATGCCGCAGTAAAAATAGAGTTTTAAAATCGGAGGTCAGCGAGAATGAAAAGACGAAAAATGATTTTAATGATAGGATTGGTTTTTAGCCTGTCACTGACGGCCTGTTCATCGGGCAGAAGTGCAGAGGAAGCGCCAATTTCACAGGACAGCGGCGGACGTTATGATTCTACGCTCACCGTATCTATGGTCAGGTATGTCTCCCCGGCAATGGAGACAGCTTTGGCGAAAACCGAGAAGGGCGAGACTGCCAAGGAGAACAGGTATAATGAACTGTTCCGGGAAAAACTGAATATAGAAGTGGTATATGACTGGATAGCCAGTGACTCCAATTATATTGAAAAGGTGGATATGGCTCTTACTGCCAGCAATATTCCGGACTTTATGGCAGTAACGGTAGATCAGGTAAAGCAGCTACATGAGGCGGGATTAATCTGGGACATGACGGATATTTATGATAATTATGCATCAGAGGAAGCACGGCGTTATATGGAGATGGAGGGCGATGGTACCTTCAAGGCAGTGACATATGACGGAAGACTGATGGCAATCCCCTCCACATGGGGATCGTATGACAGTGCGCAGTTTTTGTGGATTCGTCATGACTGGCTGGAAAACCTGGGGCTGTCGGAGCCAACCTGCATGGATGATGTAATTGATATTGCTTACGCATTTGCCAAAAAGGATCCGGATCGGAACGGGAGTGACGATACAATTGGTCTGGGCGTGCAACAGGATCTGACAAATTCTGTCGGAGGGCTGAAAGGGTTCTTTAACGGATACGGCGCTTATATAGGTACATGGCTTTTGGATGATGAGGACAGTATTGTTTACTCAGATATTCAGCCGGAGGCGAAGGCGGTACTGGTTCAGCTGAATAAAATGTATGGGGATGGGGTGATCGCCAGAGACTTTGGAACTACCAATTCGGATTCTCTGATCTCGAAACTGACGGCGGGTACCTGTGGCATGTTCTATGGAGAACATTGGATGAGTTTGAATCTGCAGGCCTGTGAAGACATGGATCCTGAGGCTGACTGGAGGGCGTATCCTATTGTAGGTCTCACCCCCAACAGCAGACCGAAGAATCAGATAGAGGTTGGGACAACTTATTATTGGGTTGCATCAAAGCAATGTGCGAATCCGGAGGCGATCATGAAGATGATGAATCTCATGTGGGAACTGGATTCTTACTATAAGAGCTCCGAGGATGCCCCGGAGGCATGGTGGTTCTCGCCCATCCAGGTACAGAATCCCCGCGTGAATCTGGAACAGTGGGAGAATGTGCAGAAATTGCTGGCGGGAGAGGAAGGAAACAAGGAAGAACAGCGCTGGAAACAGATAGAGGCATACAAAAGTGGAGACAGATCCCAGTGGCAGATCTGGATGATATACGGAGATCCGTCCTGTTCCATGCGTTTACTGAACGACTATTTAGAGAATGATATGCTGTTGTATTCCGAATTTTCCGGAGCACCCACCGCCACAATGGTGTCAAGTGGCGCTGTATTGGGGGCGCAGAGAGATACGGAATTCACCAAAATGATCACCCAGGGAAATGTCAGCGCTGTATTCGACAGTTTTGTGGAGAACTGGAACAGGCTGGGTGGAGAACAGATGACTCGGGAAGTAAATGAAGTGATGAAGGAGAAGAAATGAAGAAACGTTTTCGAAGGAATGCGTCCCTCTATGTAATGCTGATACCTGCAACAGTAGTGCTTATCGTATTTGCGTATCTTCCGCTATATGGAATTGTGCTGGCATTTCAGAATTTTGTGCCGGCAAAAGGACTTTTTGGCAATCAGGAATGGGTTGGACTTCAGAATTTTGTTTCTGCATTTTCTTTGCCGGGTTTCTGGCAGGTGGTGCGCAATACCGTGGTGATCGCGGCGGCAAAATTGTCTCTGGGTCAGGTTTGTGCTGTGGCTGTAGCGGTTGCGCTTACAGCAATTCCCTTCAGAAGATTTCGTGGAGCAGTGCAGACGACCATTTATCTGCCGCATTTTATTTCCTGGGTTGTATTGGCTGGAATTTTTTCGGATATGCTGAGCCCGGAAGGTGGTGTGGTGAATCAGCTGATTACCATGGCAGGAGGAGAGGCGGTATATTTTCTTGGAGATACCAAAAGTTTTCCTGTGGTCATGATCCTTACGGACATCTGGAAGGAAGTTGGCTTCAGCTCCATCGTATATTATGCGGCTCTTATGGGAATTGATCCGGCTCTGTATGAAGCAGCGGAGCTGGATGGAGCAGGTTTTGCAAATAAGCTTCGTCATGTAATGCTGCCGGGAATTCTGCCCATCATTATCCTGATGGCATTGTTGAATATGGGGAACATATTCAGCGCCGGATTTGATCAGATATTTAATATGTACAGTCCACAGGTATATGAGACAGCAGATGTGCTGGACACGCTGATCTATCGATTGGGACTCGCCCAGAGACAGTACGGAGTATCTGCGGCAGTGAGTCTGGTCAAATCGTGTATTACAACGATAATTATGGGAACCACCTATTATATCGCCTATAAGCGTCTGGACTATCGCGTTTTTTAGATGAAATAAGAAAGAAAATTTGGGGTAAAACAGATGAGAAAAAAATACAGTCTTACAAGTGTGGTCATCAGTGTGTTGATGGGAGCTTTTGCGCTCACCTGCGTCATTATACTGGTTCATATTTTGGCAGTGTCTCTTAGTGGAAAAGGACCGGCTACTGCAGGAAAAGTTTTTCTGTTTCCAGTAGAAATTCAGTTGGAGGCCTATGGCTATATTATGAGGCAGAAGGCATTCTGGAGTGCTATGGGAATAACGATATTGCGGTGTGCCACAGGGATGACCATTAATTTTGTCCTTACGGTGCTCACGGCCTACCCGCTGTCAAAAAGTCAGAAGGAGTTTCCGGTTCGAACCTTCTATGCATGGTTTATGTTTGTTACTACCATGTTTAGCGGAGGACTTGTTGCTTATTATGTATTGATGTACAATGTACTCCATATTAACAATACCTTATGGGTATTGATTTTGCCCACAGCCCTGCCGGTGTTCAATGTGGTCTTGATGATTAATTTCTTTCGGGAGATTCCAAAGGAGATGGAGGAGGCGGCTGTAATGGACGGAGCCGGGCATTTCCAGATACTGTTCCGGCTCTATGTTCCGCTCAGCAAGCCAGCACTGGCCACTGTAACGTTGTATACCTTCGTGAACCATTGGAACAGTTGGTTTGACGGAATGATCTACATGGATTTTCCAGAAAAATATCCGCTGGCAACCTTCCTTCAGAGAGTACTTGTGGCAGGCGACAGTTCCTCTATGCAGGCAATCGTGGAATTCACGGAGATATCGGAGAGATCTATCCGTGACGCACAGATTTTTGTGGCTATACTGCCAATATTGCTGGTTTTTCCGTTTGTGCAAAAGCATTTTACGCAGGGCGTTATGCTGGGAGGCGTCAAGGGATAGCATATCGTACTCAAAACCGCCGTTTTAAAAATTGTATCAGCTTTTCGAATTTTACCGCCGGGTTCTGGATCTCCTGAACCTTCAGGCGGTTTTCCTCGTTAAAGCCCACCAGAATATCATGGTTGGCCTCCGCCAGATAATCGATGATTCCGTCGATGTCCGATTTCTGATTCTTGGGACACTGGATGTACAGGTGCTTGGTGGTGGTGATGTTCAGTGTGTAGGAGATGTTGAAATGGTACCACAATATCTTATGGAGTGTGGAATACTTGTAGATCCAGATCATCTCCTGAATGGGCACCACCGCAATGCCGGAATCCGCAATCTCGATAAAGTAATGCTCCGTGATGAACATGTCCTCTGTGGCCAGCTGCGGCAGGGTTGCCAGCTCCTCCTCCGCCTGAGCCAGCAATACGGAAGGCTTCCCGAACCGTCCCAACTGCCGGCAGGGCGGCGAGAGCACCGGGAAGATCACATACAGAAGATACACGATCATCACCACAGCGCTGTACAGGCCGGTGGCGAAGAAAAATGCGATCAACAAAAAGCTCAGGAAGGAATGGCAGGCAGGCTCACTGAGCAGGTAGGGGGAGACCTTGCTCTTTAACCCGGCGGTAGTCCAGGACAGATCCTTGGCCAGGGAAGAGGCCAGCTGCTGGTATGATTTCCCCTGCTTTAAGATCTTGGTACGCACCCGGGTCTTCTCGATGTGGGGCAGCCCTTGCTCGCAGGTGTGGGGTGACAGCTGCACAAAGATGCAGTGCCCGTCCATAACCGTATAGTAAGAATAGCCGTTGGTCTGCCCCAGATAGGTGCTGGTATATCCTGTAAAATACAGATCCGTAAGCTCTGTCTCAATATAAGTGTTCCCTTTGTCAAAATGCGCTTCAATCTGGTCATAGTGTGCTGCCTGGTTCGGAAACAGGATGTCCGAAAGAGGCAGGATCAGCCAAATGACAGTCAACAAAATCAGGTATATAAAAGGAGCGATCAGTTTACGCCGGTAAACAGATTGAATGCTCCGCGAAATGTAGTGCTCATAATTCTCTATCATAAAAACTCCCAAGTCATGTCTCTTTTTATATAGAATAGCATGCCAGAGAATTTAAAGCAATATCATAAGAATATTTTTTCTT